>JAADHX010000348.1:3032-5414 GCA_013151655.1 Actinomycetota bacterium | reverse complement strand
CGCCGATGCTTCCAAGCCGGTGTATTGGCGGGGCCGAGGTGTAGGCACCGACCACCGCACATTCGATACCTGGTCACTGGTAGCCGAGAGTGCCTCGCTACCAATGACCTATGTGTCGTGGTGGGAAACCGAGGCCTACTGCGAGTGGGCTGGTCGCCGATTGCCCACCGAAGCCGAATGGGAGATGGCCGCCACCACTGGTTCTGACGCAACCAAGCAGTCGTGGTTCCCGTGGGGCGACCGCGACGCAGCCACAACCGACGCGGCGCTCGATGCGCACACCGGTGGGCTGGTACCGGTCGGCGCGTTCGCCAATTCTGATGGCCCGTGGGGTCACCGCCAGCTCATCGGTAACGTTTGGGAATGGACTTCTTCGGTGTTCGGTCCGTTCCCTCACTTCGAGCCAGATGCCTACCGCGACAACTCCGAGCCTTGGTTCGGAAGCCGCCGTGTACTGCGGGGCGGCTCGTGGGCCACTCGATCGCGTTACGTTCGGTCGACGTTTCGTAACTACTTCACCCCCGACCGTCGCGACGTCATCGCGGGCTTCCGCACCTGCGCGGTTGATTGACCGTGAAAATCACCATCGCAACACCCAAACGACCTAGTTCTGGCTCTGGCAACGACGTCACATCAACTCGCTGGGCCAAACGGCTGACCGAACTTGGTCACGAAGTCACCGTGGCGATGGTGATCGAGGGCCGAGACGTCACCGTCGATGTAGCGATCGGCTCAGACGTGTTGGTGGCTCTCCATGCCAAACGGTGCGGCAGCGCCGTGGCCGCCTCGCGCGACCACGCCCCCGAGCGTCCCGTAGTTGTCGGCCTTGCCGGAACCGACCTATACAGCGACCTTCCAGCCAACAACTTGGTGGCCCGCGCGTCAATCGAAACGGCCGATCGGTTGGTGGTTCTCCAAGAAGCAGCCGTTGATCGGCTGGCCGACATCAACCTGTCGCTTGCCGAGAAGGCGCACGTCGTTTTTCAGTCGGTCGATCCGCCAATTCTCGCCCGCCGGATAAACCAGGATCACTTTGTTGTTTTAGTCCTGGCCCATCTACGAGACGTTAAGGACCCGCTACTTGCAGCGGAAGCGGCTCGCCTACTGCCCGAAGACTCCCGCATACGAGTCGTCCATGGTGGCCACGCTTCTAACGACGAATGGCACAAGCGGGCAACTTCGGAAAACGCTTCCAACCCGCGATACGAATGGCTAGGCGAACTCGACAACAACAGCGCCAAGACCCAACTTTCCCAAGCGTCGGCGTTGGCTTGTACCTCGCTGCTAGAGGGCGGAGCCAACGTTGTGTCTGAGGCAATCGCGCTGGGAGTCCCCGTAGTAGGGACCGACATCGATGGAAACTCCGGGCTGCTCGGGTCGGGTTATCCCGGCTTGGTTCCTGTAGGCGACGCCGCGGCGCTAGCGCGATGGCTGTTGCGCCTCGAGAACGAACCAGCACTTCTGAACGACCTCACCGACCGAATCGGTGAGCGCCGTGTGATAACCGACCCAGCCACCGAACGTGAGGGCTGGCAGGCCGTTCTCGATGGTCTGTAGCACTCAGTCAGAGTCGAGTCGGAGGGGCGAACTTTGAGCGTGCAGGTTGTATTCGAGACTCACTCCTGGTCCGAAGATAACGATCGAGGCGTTGCCACTGGGTGGAACCCCGGAGCTCTGTCGGCCAAGGGGAGAGCGCTCGCTTCCGAACTTGGGGAACGTCGACGCAACGATGGGATCGCGGCGGTCTACACGTCCGATCTACGAAGGGCGACCGAAACCGTCGAGATTGCGTTTCGCGGATCCGAAATACCGATCCTGCACGACTGGCGTCTGCGCGAATGCAACTACGGCACCAGTAACGGCATGCTGGCGAGCGAACTCCATCGCACCAAGGCGGACCACCTCGAGTGCCCTTATCCCGACGGTGAAAGCTGGAGCGCAGCTATCGAGCGGGTTGGTTGGTTCCTGAGGGATCTGGCCCTTGTGCGCGACGGCCAGCGGGTTCTTGTCGTTGGGCACGTTGCCACTAGTTGGGGCCTTCAGCACTTCTTGGAAGGAAGGCCCTTGGCCGAACTTGTCGCTGCGGGCTTCGACTGGCGGCTCGGTTGGGAATACCAACTTCGCCCGGAAAGTTCGCTTGGCGAAGCCGAGACCAACCCTGTTCCTTGAGTCTGCTCAGGTGGGTAGCGGCGACGCGGCGGTCATCTGAGGCTTCGCCGCACTGCGGCCGAGATCAAGTCGACAATCACTGTGATCACGACGAGGGCTAACACTGCCGCCAAGATGCCCTGGTAGTTGAACGCCGACGTTTGGTCTTGGATTCGGCGACCCAAACCCGCTGCCCCCACTACGCCGACCATCACCGTGTCGCGGATCGCTACC
>JAADHX010000348.1:0-3023 GCA_013151655.1 Actinomycetota bacterium | reverse complement strand
CCAAGGGCCGCGAAACGCGTCGAGACTGCCGGAATCGTGGCATACGCGAGAACCGCGGCGCGCGGCGCACCGGCAGCGGTTAGTGCCTCTGCCGGTCGGTCGTCGATGTTCTCAACGACCTCGGCTTGAAGGCGGCCGAGAACCCCGAGTTGATAGATGGCTAGCGCTATGGCTCCTGGCCACAAACCTGGCAAGAAAACGAACACTGCCAGCAGGGCCCAAACCGGAGGCGGGACGGCTCTGGCCACGAGCAGAACGAACCGGCTGATGCCACCTAGTACTCGCAAGCCGATGGCTGCTGCGTTGGTGCCTCTGTTCGGGTCGCGGGCCGCAACAAAGGCCACGAGCGACGCAACTAGGCCACCGATTGCTATCGCCAGAACTGCCAACGACATTGTGTCTGCGACGTCTGAGAACAGACCTGTCCAACCGCCTTGACCTATCTCTGGGGGCCAGACATCGGCAGCCAGTTCTCGCCCGAGAGTGCGAGCTCGGTTGCTCCACAACGAACTAATCGAAAGATCCAGGTACCACCATGAGACGGGTATCAAGAGCACCATCACCGCGGCGCTCCCGGTGAGGAATGGGTCGCGTCTCGGGTTGTGCGTAATGCCCTCGAGTGTTCCTACATCACCGGTGCCGCTAGCTCGTCGATGCCTTACTGCCCATGACCATCGATCGGCTAGCCCAGACAAGATGATCAGCGCCCACAGCATTGTCCACATCTCGTTGTACTGAAGCGACTGAAACGACAGCGCCAGTTGGAAACCAAGGCCGCCAACGCCAACAATTCCGAGGACGGCGGCGCTGCGAATACCGCACTCGAGTCGGTAGAAGGCGTACGACATAAGGTCGGCTGAGGCCAGTGGAAACACGCCGAATATGAGAGCAGGGAGGCGTCTCGCGCCGGCGGCTCGGAGCGCCTGGTCTGGCCCGTCAGGGGCCTCGTCGATGAGTTCGGAGAAGACCTTGGCGGTGACCGCACCGAATGGAATTCCGATAGCAAGAACTGCGACAAGCGGGTTGAGACCAAGGATGTTGACAAGCAGCAACCCGAACACCACCTCATGGATCGCCCTCGGTGCTGCAAAGATGAATCTCAGCGTGCGCCAGATCCAAAGCACTCGTCGCGACGGAGGCCCGGTGACGGGAGCCCAGAATCGCTCCGAAAGCACAGGACCGAACAACGTGCCAATTGCCAGTGCTAGCGCGGTGCCGAGAACTGCGTAGCCGAGGGTTGTGCCCGCCTCTTCGATAGCGAGCCGAACAAACGAAGGCGACAGATCTGGCCGGAACATGGCACCAAAAAACTCCGAGACCTGACCCCAGCCCCGCTCGTTGATGATGCCAGTTGCGTCGAGGCCAGCCCGGTTGGCCGACCAAATGGTGATTGCGACTGCGGCCAGTGCCCAGAGGCGACGGTCCCATCTTGGAGTCGGCCCCGCGATCGCAACACGCGGTTCGGCGGGCGTGGCCACAGTCATTGGTCGGGGTGTTGGTTAGTAGCCCGGTGCTCGATCTGATAGAGGGCATCTAACCGATCGGAGCTGACCTCGCTGGCTGGAAGGTCGAACACGATCTTGCCTTTGCTGATGCCAACGATTCGGTTGAAGTAGGCCTTAGCCAACGGTGCGTCGTGAAGGCTTGCGACCAGAGACCGGTCGGGTTTGTCGACGGTTACCTGAACAAGAACGTCGAGAACAGCCTTGGACCGAGTCGGGTCGAGGCTGCTCACGGGTTCGTCGGCCAGAAGGAGGTCAGGGTCTTGAAAGAGGGCCCTGGCGATGGCAACTCGTTGCATCTGACCGCCAGAGAGGCTGTCGGTTCGTTCCCACAACTTTTCGGCAATACCCACCTGCTCGAGAACGGCGTGCACCTCTTCGCGGTGTGGAGGTCGTATCAGCGACTTGATTGCTCGAAACGTCGACCACTGGCCGAGTCGCCCGCTGGCGACGTTGTGAATGACCCTTAGCGATGAAACCAAGGCAAAGTCTTGGTGAATGGTCGCAACTCGCTGGCGTACGTGCCTGTTCTGTCGTCGATCGAGCAGCGTTGAATCGACGCCGGCGATTTCGACCCTTCCCGACGTCGGCAAAACGGTTCCGTTGGCTAGACCGATGATCGTGGTCTTGCCCGCTCCCGATGGTCCAACCAGCGCGACTCGTTCCCCTTGCCCAATGGCGAGGTCAAGAGAACTAACCGCCGCCGCGCCGCCGTTGTAACGAACGGTGCAGTCGAGGATTCTAAGGAGCGGCGTTTCGGTGGCCGAGTCGTTGATGGCTTACTCCGAAATTCGACCGATTTCGCGGCCAACGTTCTCGATGTCATCGTAGTTCGAATTGTCGGTTTCGATGAACGAGTCCGCACCGAAGAAACTAAGAATCTCGGCCTCAACGGGATCGTCGGGATCGAGGTCTATGAGAGCATCGACGATCTGTTGTTGAAGCTCGCCGAGTCCAGGCCTGACCACCCAGTGGTAGTTGAAGTACTGCGGGGTCTCGAAGATCACTTGCACCCGGGTTAGGTCGACTTCGCCCGCCGCCACCCTGGCCTCCCAAATCTGGGAGCTCAACGTGCCGGATTCGTATGTGCCGGCCTCGACGAGCGCAATCGTCTGATCGTGCGATCCAGAGAATCCCGCCTCGCCGTCGAACGAATCGAGGCCGAGCCCCGCTTGGGCCATAAACGACTGCGGCATTAGCCGCCCCGACGTCGACGACTCTGATCCGAAGGTGAACGTGTGGTCGGCGAGCGCCGAGAGTTCGTCGACGTTGTTGATCGGCACCAGATCGGTGTCGGTTCCGGCGATGAAAACCGACGTAAAACGCTCGTCGATGTCGCGTTGGGCAATGGCTTGTGCGCCATCGACCTGTAGCCGCGCCTGCACGCCGGTTAACGCGCCAAACCAAACCAGCTGCAGGTCACCGACACGAAACGCGGTAACCGCGGCGGCGTATTCGGTGACTGGCTGGAACCGAACGGGAACACCAAGTTCGGTGCTTAGGTAGTCGGCCAGCTGATCG
>JAADHX010000122.1 GCA_013151655.1 Actinomycetota bacterium | reverse complement strand
AACTCGAAAAGAGAGATGCCCGCTACCTGGCCCTTGCTTCTCGAATTGCGGCGGAACTTGGTGCAAGGGTCGTCAAGACGTACTACACGGAGGACTTCGAACAGATCACATCTACGTGCCCAGTCCCTGTCGTGATCGCCGGTGGTCCGAAGACCGATGACGCGCTCGAGGTTCTCTCATTCGTCCGCGACGGGATCGACAAGGGTGCGATCGGGGTCAACCTCGGCCGCAACATCTGGCAGCACCACGACCCGGTTGGTATGGCAAACGCGCTGCGAGCGGTCATTCACGAAGATGCAGATCCGAAGGATGCGCTCGATCTCGTTGCAGCGCCACCGGAGCAGGGTTGACCCATGGAGTTCCTCGTTCACATAGAGCAGGACATCGCACCCGACATGGATCCGGACCGTCTGGCAACCGTCAAAGCAGCTGAGCGAGTTCGTGGACAAGAGCTGATCGATCAAGGGTGGTTACGGCGCATCTGGCGGGTGCCAGGACGCCGCGCAGTGATCGCGCTGTACGATGTCGACGGGCCGGACGAACTCCACGAGATACTGAGTTCGATGCCTTTGTACCCGTGGATGGATATCGAAGTGACCCCGCTCTCGGCGCATGCCCTCGACCCGATGCACTCCTAGGCTCGTGTGCGGAGAAGCGATGACAGCGTCGCTGCCACCTTCTCGAACGGGGTCGTTGGGATAGGTGCGAACGCACGGTGACACGAGGAGATGCAGTGTCGAACAGGGCTACCCGATGAGTCGGTCGGAATCCAACGAGCAGCATCCAACGATCGCGTGGGCAGGCGACAGGATCGAGATCATCGATCAGACCTTGCTTCCCGAGGAGCTCTCGATCATCGAGCTCTCGACGGTCGATACCGTGGTGGATGCGATCTACCGGCTCGCAGTGCGCGGTGCGCCGGCTATCGGTGTGTGCGGAGCTCTTGGCATCGTTGTGGGTCTCGACGAGCGTCGACCACGTGACATCTCTGCCGCGCGGCAGTGCCTCGATGATCTCGTGGATGTGATCGGTTCGGCACGTCCGACAGCGGTCAACCTTCGGTGGGCGGTGGAACGTGTGAGGGGCGCGGCGATCGTGGGCTCGACACCCGATGAGGTACGTGCGTTGGCCCTAAGTGAGGCCCTGGCGATCATCGCTCAAGATGAGGATTCCTGCAGGCGAATCGGCGAGGCCGGGCGGGCTGAACTCGCCGGTATCACGAAGATCATGACTCACTGCAATGCAGGGCGACTCGCTACAGCCGGGTGGGGAACGGCCCTCGGTGTGATCTATGCGAAGGCTGCTGCTGGTGAGCGAGTCCACGTGATGGTTTCTGAGACGCGGCCACTGCTTCAGGGATCTCGGCTCACGGCATGGGAACTGCAGGATGCCGGTATCGATGTGACGTTGATGTCCGACGGATCCGATGCATCTGCCATGGCGGCGGGAAGGGTCGAGGCCGTCATCGTCGGCGCCGACCGTATCGCTTCGAACGGAGATACGGCGAACAAGGTCGGCACGCTCTCGCACGCCGTGAACGCACGTTACGCGGGAATCCCGTTCTACGTGGCCGCTCCACTCTCGACGTTCGACATCAGCCTCGTATCAGGTGACGAGATCGAGATCGAGCTGCGGCCTGAGTCCGAGTTGACGACGTGTCTCGGGCGTTCTGTGGCACCGCATGGCACGAGCGCTTGGACCCCGGCGTTCGATGTGACTCCGGCAGGGTTGATCACGGCGATCATCACTGAAGTCGGTGTCCTTCGTCCGCCGTTCACGACATCGATTCGTCAAGCATTCGAGTGAGAGGTGTCCTGACAGTACGAGGGATCGATGATTTGCATGCGGTGCCGTCGTCGGGTCGAGACCGGCTCACGAGTGGGGCATGGCGAAGCGGGTCAGTCGGCGAGTAGTGCTTCAGCAAGCGTCTCGTCGACAACGAGTTCGTCAAGAACCCCGGTTGCCAAGGCCCCGCGTATGGCCCCCGCCTTCTCTGCGCCACCGGCAACGGCGATAACGCGTAATGCCTTCCTCAGATCTTCGATGGTCAACGCGATGGGGTGGAGACCGTCTGCGACGACACTCTCTCCATCGGCATCGAAGTATCTGCCGAAGATCTCCCCGACAGCACCGGCCTCCATTACTTCGTCCATGGAATCCACGGTCATGAAACCCTCGTCGATGAGCAGGGAACTCGCACCAGTTACCCCGACCGACACCACCACGACATCCGCGTCCCGTGCATGGTCGAGGGCACGGGCAACCGGGGGAGAGGACATGAAACTCTCAGCAACGTCGGCCGAGGCGGCGAAGCCGGGCGAAGGAACGTGCACGACTCGTGCGTCGAACTTTCGGGAGAGGACGTTGGTGACCTCGACGGCAGCAGTCGTGGCATCGGTAGTCGTGTGTCCAAAGGCATCGACGATGATGACCCCGGTCGTTGGAATCGGGCGAGTCGCCTCGGCCGACAGCGCGATGGTTCGCCCCCATCCGGCAGCGATCGTGACCGAACCTGACGAAGCGATGTTCTCGAGCCTTCGAGCCATCGCTGCTGCGGCTGCATGTGCAGGGGGCTCATCATCGAGGTTCGTGCCGACGACGGCACTCGAGAGGTCGAAGCGCTCGATCAGCGCCTCGGCGAGGCGTGCGGCTTCGGGCAGCGGTTGGGTGATGACGACACGGATGATCCCGTCACGTTCTGCCTCTGTCAGCACCCGGCTGATGGTCGAGCGGGAGATACCCAGGCGGTCGGCGATGTCTTGTTGTGTCAGTCCGTGTTCGTGGTAGAGCCATGCCACGCGCACGGCGAGATCGTTGCGTACCTTGGATTCGGTCATATGGCTTGAGTATCCCCGAGCCAAGCACATTTGTCCAATGCGGGATATCTGTGCACAGAGTTGATCGTGAGGTTGATGCCGCGGCGAACTCGGTAGACGGTCATCCCAGCGATGGCCACAAGAGACGGTATACTCGTATTCCAAAGGTTTCAAGAAGAATGAGGTACTGATGTCGAGAGCACCGGGG
>JAADHX010000268.1 GCA_013151655.1 Actinomycetota bacterium | reverse complement strand
TGTCGGTCTTACCTTCGAGGTCATCGCGGATCAACGGAGCATCAGCGTCTAGGGCTTTGCGAACGTCCATCACTGGGTCGATCGCCTCGTACTCGACGTAGATCAGCTCGAGTGCATCACGAGCCGAGTAGCGATCCTCGGCGACGACGAACGCCACCTCCTGATGCTGAAAGCGAACCTTGTCGGTGGCCAAAACGGCCTGCGTGTCGTTCGACAAGGTTGGCATCCAGGCCAGACCTTGTTCGGCCAGGTCGGCACCGGTGATGACGGCCACAACCTTGGGGTGGGCCTGGGCCGCCGACACATCAATACTCACGATTCGAGCATGAGCCATCGGCGACCGAAGGATCGCCAGGTGAAGCATGCCCTTCAGCTGAATGTCATCGACAAAGTTGCCCATGCCGCGGACGAGCCGTGGATCCTCCTTACGTAACAAGCGACCAAACCCAATTGGCCGTTCCTCGGTAGCTGCCTCGGGTGCTGATTCTGTGGTTGTCATGATGCGCTCCCTATTGCAACTGGGGTTTCGCGATCGGCCGCCCACCGGATAGACCGAACAATGGTGGCGTAGCCCGTACACCGACAGATCTGGCCCGAAATTGCCTCGCGAATGGTGTGCTCGCTTGGGTCGGGGTTGTTATTGAGAAGAGCCCTCGCGGTGAGCATCATGCCTGGTGTACAGAACCCACACTGAAGACCGTGGCATTCGATGAAACCTTGCTGAACGTTGTCGAGTTCACCCTCGATCTCGAGGCCTTCGACAGTGGTCACATCGTGACCACTGACCATTACTGCGAGGGTTGTGCACGACTTGACAGGCTCGCCATCGATGAGCACGACGCACGTGCCGCAGTTGCTGGTGTCGCAACCCCAGTGAGTGCCGGTGAGACCAACCTGGTCGCGTATGAAGTGGACCAATAGCTGCCGGGGTTCGACCTCCTCGCTGACCGCATCGCCGTTGATTGTCATGTTGACCTGCATTTCAGGCCTCCTGTCCTTGGGCCCTGGCCACAGCCCGTCGCAACGAGCGACGTGTTAGCTCCATGGCTAAGTGTTTCTTGTATGCCACAGAACCGCGTTGGTCGGTCTGGGGCGAGCAATTGGCAGCGGCAATCTCGCCGACCTGTTGGTAAAGCTCCTCAGATGGAGCAGCGCCACGAAGGGCGTCTGAGACCGGGCCGATAGAGGTCGTGTTTGGGCCAACAGCGGCCAACCCGACTCGGCCGTCGGCTATCACATCGCCATCCATCCAGACAGCAGCGCCTGAAGACACGACTGCCCAATCGCCGGCTCGGCGCTCGACCTTTTCGTAGGCACTCCCGCTGTTGGCTTTCAGCGGGATCCGAATCTCGGTGAGCATTTCGGCATCACCCACCGCCGTCTCATAAGGACCGACGTGAAAGTCGGTCATGGCGACCAGGCGCTCTCCGGTTGTCGATTTGATAAGGCACGATGCGTCGAGCGCGGCGCAGACCGCTGATAGGTCCTCGGACGGGTCGGCTTGGCAAAGCGACCCACCGAGGGTGCCGCGATTGCGAACAACTGGGTCGGCGATGACTTTCTCAGCATCGCGAAAGATCGGGAAGTGCTCGGCCAACAACTCTGATTCGAGCAATTCTCGATGGCGGGTCATCGCGCCAATCCTGATCTCGCCTGCTTCTTCTGTAATGAAGAACAACTCGGTCAGGTCGTTTATGTCGATGAGGTACTCCGGGTTGGCCAGCCGCAGCTTCATCATCGGCAACAAGCTGTGGCCACCCGCAATAAACCGGGCTTCCTCGCCTAGCCTCTCGCGCAGCGCGATGGCATTCTCAACGCTTGTAGCCCGCTCGTACTCGAACGGTGCAGGCACCTGCATTTCAGACCCCCCAGGTCGGTTGCTCCTGAATCTCCCAGCAAATACTGTTGGCGTCAATGTCGACTTAAGGGATCACTTAAGTCACTGTTGGCATCGCCAACCACCATCGTGAACATGGACGCCAGTGACGCCAAGCCAGTTGAGAGCCTTCGCAGCAATTGTGCGGCACGGCTCTGCCAAGGCGGCAGCCGCCGAACTCGGCGTGAGCGAAGCCGCTATCTCCTCGCACACATCTGCGCTGCGAAAGGAGCTCAACGACCCGCTTTACCACCGCGCTAAGTCAGGGCTGTCATTCACCCCAGGCGGTCTTCGGCTAGCAACCCGCGCAGCAGAACTCCTCGGGTTACAGGAGCAGACAAAACAGGAGGTCCTTGCTGCCAGCACGGGTCAACGGGTGTTGCGCTTGGCCACAACAAGCCTGTTCGCAGAGTACGCCGCGCCGGGATTACTTGAAATGTTCAAGACGCGTGCCGACGATCTCGAGGTCGAGATGAGTGTTCACGCCAGTGGCCGAGTAGCTGGCCCGCCAGGCCGACATCACCATCTCTCCCGCCTCACCCACCACAGATGGCGCTTTCCGCACGTGTGAGTTCTTGAAGTATCAACTCATTGTTGTTGCAAGTGCTGGCCATCCACTAGTGAGAGCGCCGTGTGACCCGCGCTCTCTGCGCACTCAGACCTGGCTGCTAGGTCCTTCTGCCGTTGAACAGCACGGAGCTACGGCACAGCTTCTAAGGCGCTTCGGCGTACCCGAGCAGAACCAACGCATCTTCCAAAGTCACGCCGCCGCAATGAGCGACGTGCAGTCTGGCGGCGGAATAGGTGTCCTTCCCGACTTCCGGGCAGCCACCTACCTGTCGAGCGGCACGATCCAACGAGTGTCGACTCGTGGCGCAGCTGCCCAGGGCGTGTGGTCGGCCACGTCGTTACATCCATCACAAGCACCCGCCGTAGCAGCCGAGCTAATGAGATTCGTCACGACACCGCGGGCGATCCAAGCAATGCTGTCGGGATCAGGCGCAGGTATTGGGCACTTCCAACCAAGAGTTCATGTAACTCTATGGAACTGAGCGACAAGATTGTCCGCTGAGAACCACAGATCCGTTGGAGCCTGGCTCACACGGATGACAAGCAAGCCCTTTTCTTCTCATCAACAGGCGAAGTCGGTCTGCATTAGTCGTGTCTAGACACGACTGCCTTGGCCCCCAAGGACGCTAAACACGTACACGTAGTTGCGACTCGGTTCAGCGCCTGCGTCGGGCACCGGGCGCTCGCCGAGTTGGTCAGGCCAATTCAGCTCGCACTCCAGAATCTCGGTCTTGACCCAACCAGGACACAGTCAGCTCAGCCCAATTCAGCGAGCACAGCTCTCATTCGTTCAAGAGCATCTTCTAGGACCGACCGCGGACAGCCGATGTTGATCCGTACGAAGCCCTCACCTTCGGGACCGTAAATGCTGCCGGGTTCGACCACGACTCCGGCCTCGCGCCGGATCAATTCAGCCAGCGCCGACGAGTCGAGCCCGAGCTCGCGGCAATCCAGCCACACGAGAAACGTGGCTTCTGGCCGGATTACCCGAATCTGCGGCAGCCGAACCTCGAACACCGAGCTGACCAAAGCCAGGTTCGCGGCCAGGTAATCAAGGAGCTCAGCCAACCACGGCTCACCCTGATCGAAAGCGGTCTGGGTCGCGAGAATTCCCAGGGCGTTCACGCTGAACGTGTCGTTGAGGTTCCTCATACCGAGCCAGAGAGACTCTCGTAGGTCCTCGTCGGGCACGATCGTGATCGACGTCTTCAGCCCAGGCAGGTTGAACGTCTTGCTGGCACTGATACAAACGACCAGCTTCGACGGCGGACGATCAACTACCCCCATCGACGTAAACACGTGGTCGGGGTGAACGAGGTCGCCGTGTATCTCGTCACTAACAAGCACCAAGTCGTGATTCACGCAAATGTCGGCGACCCTGTTCAATTCGCTGCGGCTCCACACCCGTCCGACCGGGTTGTGTGGGCTACAGAGCAGAAACATCTTTGAGCGAGGATCAGACGCTTTGTCTTCCAAGTCGTCGAAATCCATCTCGTAACGGCCAGCTGACAGACGCAGCGGACTATTCATCACGGTGCGGCCGTTGTTAACGACAGACTCAGGAATCGGCCCGAACACTGGAGGCTGGATGATGATGCCATCCCCGCGAGAAGTCAGCTGTTGTATCAACAGGTTGATCGCTGGCATGGCGCCAGAAGAAACCACCAACCACTCGGACTCAACCCGCCAGCCTTTGCGGCGAGCCATCCAATCCACCACGGACAGCTTGAACTCATCGGACACACCGGTGTATCCAAAGATCCCATGCTCGACTCGGACCATCAGAGCTTCCAATACCGACTGAGGAGCCCGGAACTCCATGTCGGCCAAGCCCATAGCGATGATCTCGCGCCCGGACACATCGCGGTCCTGGTCGCCAACTTCCCATTTGATGGAATCGGTTTCAGATCTCGAAACCATGTTGTCGAATGACATCAGCCTGGTCCTCTCAGCACTAGTTCGCGTATCCATTTCTCCCAACGTTGGGGAAGGTAGACCCGTGCCATTTCCGAGCTTAGGCCAGTGCCGACGCGGTAACGGCGGTGCACCAGCGGGCTCTCGCAGCGGCCTCATCGATTGAATTGTCTGCCGTGGCGGTGTCGAGATTCCGATTCGCCTAGCGTGCATGGCAAGACAACAAGATAAGAGGCGTACGTTGAGTGCCTGGATTGAGATGATCGCCGACGCCGACGCCGACCGCGAACTGGCCGCGGCTCTCGAACTCGCCAGGACGCCACACGGCACCGTCGACAACGTCATGCGTGTCCATTCGTTGCGCCCGGCCACGATGCATGGTCACCTTCTGCTGTACCGCGCGGCGTTGCACAACGACGCCAACACGATTCCGATGTGGCTCCAGGAGTGCCTGGCCTCATGGGTTTCACTGCTGAATGGGTGTGCCTATTCGCTGTCGAACCACTGGGCCAATGCGCGGCATCTAATCGGCGATGAGGCCAAGGCAGCCAAGATCGAAGCCGCTCTAAAGGCAGGCCGTCCCGCAGACGGATTCGAGCCGAGCGAGTGTGCCCTGTTCAGGTACGCCGAGAAGCTCACGCTCACACCGCGCGACATGATCGAGGCCGACGTGACTTCGCTACGCGACGCCGGTTTCGACGATGGACAGATTCTTGAAGCCAATCAGATCATCGCCTACTTCTGCTACGTCAATCGGTCCTTGAATGGGCTTGGTGTAACAACAGAGTCCGATGTCGTCGGCTACTACGACGACCCATCGCCAACGGAGTCGTCATGACCAAGGCACTTCCAGACTCCGGCCATGTTGAAGCGATTCCGGTCATTGATGTCGGGCCGATACTGACCGATCAACCCGATCCTGCTGTGTCGTTGCGGCTCCTCGCGGCGAGCCAAGACCCTGGGTTCATCTATATCCGCAGTCACGGGATACCCGTTGATGTGATCGACAAAGCCAGGGCCTCCGCTCTGGCTTTTTTCGGTCTC
>JAADHX010000265.1 GCA_013151655.1 Actinomycetota bacterium | reverse complement strand
TCTCTGGAGATACCCTTGTGATTCGGATCGCTATCGCCGATGACCACCACCTCGTGCGTTCCGGACTGGAAGCGCTGCTCAGCGATGCACCCGATATGACGCTGGTGGCAATCGCTGAAGACGGCGACCAGGCCGTAGTGCTCGCGAAGGAACACTCGCCAGACGTGATGCTAATGGACCTCAACATGGGGTCCACGAGCGGCATCGACGCGGCCAGGGAGATCCTTGAGTCCCAGCCCGAAATCGCGATCGTGGCCCTCACTGCACATCGAGAGGGCCACGACGTGCTTGCGAGTTTCGACGCGGGGATGATCGGCTACGTAGTCAAGGACGCTCCGCCTGCCGACATCTTGAGGGCAGTCCGCGAGGCTGCGGTCGGGGCGTCGTTTCTAGATAGCAAGGCAGCCAGAACTCTCGTCGATGCCCGCGATGGAGCGCCGACGCTGACCGATCGGGAACGAGATGTCTTACGACTCGTTGCCCTAGGTTTGACGAATCGTCAGATGGCTGTGCGTCTCGGAATCGCCGAAAAGACCGTAAAGGCCCATCTCACGGGCGCTTACGCTCGGATCGGGGTCTCAGATCGAACCTCCGGCGCCATCTGGGCAAGGGATAATTTGTCGCACCGCGGAAAAACCTGATTGCTTCCGAACTGCCTCTGATCAGGTCTTTTAAGACGATCGAGGCTCGGACTTTGTAGTCCTAGGACCAATGTCCCTCTAGCAACCGGGACCAGTACCGGAGCAAAGTTGGAACGTCCCGATTGGGATGAGTTGTTTCAACGCACCCGGACAGTTCCATGAGCCGCAAGTTTCTCCTCTATAGCCACGACACCTACGGTCTCGGTCACCTGCGCCGGAACACGACAATCGCGGCCGCACTCACTGCAGAAGGAAACGACGCCGAAGTTCTTCTCATATCAGGATCGCCCCGGTCGGCTTCGTTTCCCCTGCCCCCGCGCACTGATGTCGTGCAGCTTCCGTCTGTGACAAAGAGTTCGGCGGGGCGCTACGTGCCGCGCCGACTTACCGGCGACATCACAAGTGTTGTTGAACTGCGGGCCGCCGTAATCGACTCGGCCGTCGCCGCGTACCGCCCCGATGTCATGCTCGTTGACCACTCTCCGGCGGGGGTCAATGGTGAGCTTCGCCCCTGTCTTGCTCGGATCAGCGCAGACCCGGGTCGTCCACGACTTGTGCTTGGCCTTCGAGACATTATCGACGACGCGGCCAAAGTTGCTTCGCAATGGTCAAGTGAGGGGCTCTGGGATGTGCTCGACGAATACGACGAAATCGTCGTTTACGGAGACCCCGCCGTGTGCTCGACGGCGACCGAACTCGGCCTGGCGGAGCGCTGCTCCGCGCCGGTCACCCATGTTGGGTACACCGCCCCACAATGCGGACCCAGTCGGCGACCCAAGGGCCACGGGGCCGATACGCCACTCGTCGTGGTTACTGTCGGCGGGGGCGGCGACGGCTTCAATCTGTGTGCTCGTTATCTCGAGTTCGTCGCTCACTGGAGCTCACCAACGTTTCGGTCGGTGGTCGTCACCGGTCCGTTGATGTCATCTCGTCGGCGCCGAGAATTACGCTGCGTGGCCGCGAGAATTCGTGCCAACGTCGAGGTCGTCGAGCACGAGCCTGACCTTCGGGGCCTGCTTGGTGAAGCATCCGCCGTGGTGTCCATGGCCGGATACAACACAGCTGTTGAGCTGCTGACTCTCGGCACGCCAAGTTTGCTCGTCCCGAGGAGCTTTCCTCGACGGGAACAGTTGTTGCGTGCACAGCGACTTGCCGGCGTTTCTCATATGGACTGGTGCCCGCTCGACGAGCTTACGACTCAACGGCTGGCGAGGTTTGTTTCGGGAGCTTCCAGTGCTCCCCGAGAGTCTACGAACCTCGACCTCAACGGTGCAGTCAACGTTGCCAACCGGCTGTTGGGAGCTGTTCCCGCCGCGAAAGTTCCGCTCACTGAAATTCTAATGACTCAAGGAGCAGGCCATGGCTGAGAAAGTTTCAGTGGGTTACATCCTGAAGCAGTACCCGCGACTTTCCGAGACGTTCATCCTGCATGAGCTCTTGGCGTTGCAGGCTGCTGGAGTCGTCAGCTCTGTCTACTCGTTGCGTCCTGCCAACGAGGGCCGATTCCACGCCGCGTTGGCCGACTATCACGGCCCGGTCAGCTACCCGCGCTCTCTCGGAAAGGCGTCTGCTGCCGGAGCATTTGCCGCGCTCGCCCATCTCGACTTCGAGCGATACGGCGAGGCAATGGAGATGCTCGACCAGGTGCAGACATCTCGGCGAGCCGATCTGCTTGTCCAGGCAATTGAGATCTCCGAATCGGCTTTGGCGAATGGAGTCACGCACTTTCATGCCCACTTCTTGACCATCGCCTCACATGTCGCTTACCTCGCTCATATCCTGACGGGGCTTCCGTTCTCGGTGACGGCTCATGCAAAGGACATCTATCGCCACACCGTCGACTGGGACCTCGCCAACACGATCAGCGCCGCGGCCGACACGATCGTGACAGTCTGCGACGCCAATCGACGCCACCTCCAATCCAAGCTCGGCGCGGACGCCAGGATCGAGCGAATATACAACGGCCTTGTCGACCCAGTGATGCCGGCAGAACTTTCGCAGCGCGACCCGAACGTCATTCTCGCAATCGGACGACTCGTCGAGAAGAAGGGCTTCGATGTGCTGCTCGACGCGATGACCCAGATGGACGACCAAACCGTGCGGTGTGTCGTTCTGGGGGATGGCGATGAGTTGGAATCCTTGAGGCTCCAGTCGGTGAGTCTTGGAATCTACGATCGAGTCGAGTTCACAGGAGCGGTAAGCCAATCGGAGGTCGGTCGATGGCTCAGGAAGGCCACTGTGCTTGCGGCACCTTGTTTGGTCGGTTCAGACGGCAATCAGGACGCCTTGCCGACGGTCTTGCTCGAAGCCCTCGCTGCCGGACTGCCATCGGTTTCGACTCCAGTCGCAGGCATCCCTGAGATCATCACCGATGGAGTTCAAGG
>JAADHX010000117.1:1355-4661 GCA_013151655.1 Actinomycetota bacterium | reverse complement strand
ATTGAGCCGCTCGCGACTGATGGGTCAGACGCCAGCAGTTGGTGCGCAGTCTCGATTCGGTCAGATGGGCTCGGTCCGTTTTCGGCGTAGTCGAGGCACGCGTTCTCGACAAACGCCGCCCGGTGATCTGGGTCAGCGGCTAGTCTGGCTCGTGGTGTGAAGGTATGCATATTGACCGCACCGATGTGTTGTCGTAGTTGGTTCCAGGTCGAGAACCGGTACATACGAGCCACCATCAGTTGAGCGTCGGCGGTCTTGAAGCTGGCTCGTTGTGTTCGAGGTCGGCGGGTTCGAGGCGCGGGTGAAACTCATCGACCATCGCCAGCGCGCCGGTATCTGCGGCGCGGACCAGATCTCGGACCAGTTTCGCTTGTGCCTTGAGGTGTTCAAGAGAAGGGTTTTCGGGCAATGAAGTGGTTGGCACGGATGGGTCCCTTTCGTGTTGCCCGGCGCCCGCATGATCGGGCCCGAAAGACGAACATCGTTCCACGGCACATGATCAGGTGTTCTGCAGGTGGGCTTAGCCCTTTCCGCGGACCGGAAGCACCCTGCCGACGCTCACCTGCTGATTGTAGGAAGCGCGTGCGCTAGGTGCCACTCCCACCCTCGAACAACCGTCAGCGAGGTCGGCTGGAGTGGGCGACACAGGCGGGCGATCCAGCCCCTATGGTTCGCTGACTTTGACGATGTCGGCATCGATTTCGACGAGCTGATCGGTGTGCCCGAGCAGATGTACACCCAGGAGAGTCGCGGGCGGCACGTTGTTGGCGAACCACGTTGTGACCGCGTCCCAGGTGTCGATCAGGTTCTGCTCTTCGCCAACGACGTAGACGGTCAACCGGCGAATGTCCTCGACTGCGAAGTCGTGAACGCCAAGTAGCGTCTCGAGATTCTTGAGGCAGCGAACGGCCTGAGCCCTGGGATCTCCAACTCCAACTATTTCGGCGTCGCTGTCGTGCGGTACCTGGCCAGAGACGAAAAGCCTGGAGCCAACGACTTCGGCATACCGGTAGTAGGGCGTGGTCGCGAGACCGGCCTGTGTTTCACCCTCGTTCACGGCTACCTCCTGGCCCCGAATGTTACAGCTCGAACGGGCGCCAACGATCGGTCACCGCGTCGGCCCAACCGACCGAGAGCGTGGCCGCCGTGAGCACCCGACCACAGGTCAGAACGACATCGAGCCCACCGTCGTGTTACACGAAAGGTCTACGCTTGGGAGCATGCCAGCGGCAACCCGAGCCAGGAACGTTCTGGTGATCTGTTCAGACGAGCACTCGTTTCGGTGCCTCGGCGTGGCCGGCCATCCGGTGGTCCAGACCCCTAACCTCGACCGACTGGCTGCTCGAGGTACGCGCTTCGATCGAGCGTGGGCCGCATCCCCGATCTGCGTACCGACCCGGAGCGTCGATCGCGACAGGCCGCTGGGTCCACCAGCTCGGCGCGTGGCACAGCGCGCAGCCATACACCGGCGAAGCCGAGGGATGGGCCCACGCCGTCAGGCAAGCGGGTGCGCATTCGGTCTCGATCGGCAAGCTACATTTTCGGTCGACCGACGACGACTACGGGTTCACCGAGTCGTTGCTACCAATGCACGTGGTCGGCGGCATCGGTTGGGCCCAGGGCCTCCTTCGTAACCCCCTGCCGTCATATCCCGAAGCCGCCGAGATGGGGGCAGAAGCTGGCATCGGTCCGACTCCGTACACCGACTACGACCAACGGATCACCGACCGAGCGGTCGAGTGGCTGGCGGCCAACGCTGGCGGCGAACGGGCCTTCGCTGCCTTCGTGTCTCTGATCGCGCCGCACTACCCGCTATCAGTCCCCGAGGAGTTCTTCGCGCCCTACCGCGACCTGCCTGCGAACACGCCCGGCATCAAGCCCGACATCTCGCCGCAGGAGATCACTCATCCAGCCGTGGCGGCGATGGCCGACTTCTTCGCCTACCACCGTGCAATGGACACGCCAACCGCTGACCTGGCTCGACGGGCCTACTTCGGCCTGTGTACGTGGCTCGACCATAACGTTAGTCGGATTCTCGCCGCCCTCGAGGCCAGCGGCGCGACCGACGACACGCTCGTCATCTACACCAGTGACCATGGCGACATGCACGGCAACCGCGGCCTGTGGGCCAAGTCCTACATGTATGAAGATTCGGTGCGGATCCCGATGATCATCGCGGGGCCGGGTGTGCCCATGTCGGCGGTGGTCGACACACCAGTAAGTCACATCGACATCGACCCGACGGTCCACCAGGTGATGTGTGGTGGCAGCGGCGGGGCGGAGTCACTGGTCGACGTCGCTCACAATCCACGCGCTGAGAGACTCGGGTTTTCGGAGTATCACGACGGCGGGTCGATCACCGGAAGTTACGCGGTACAGCTTGGGCTGTGGAAGTACATCCACCACGTCGGTTACCGGCCCGAGCTCTATGACTTGGACGACGATCCGGACGAACTCGTCGACCTCGGTGAGTCGGCCGCTCATGCGCAGGTGCGAAACGACTGCCTCGACGCGCTGCGGTCGATAGTCGACCCGCAGGCGGCCAACGACGCAGCCTCTGCCAGCCAGGCAGCGTTGATCGACAAGCTCGGCGCCCCGGCCAAGCTCAGCACGCAGTTCCGCATCAATCACACACCAGCGCCGGCCGGCTGACGATCGCCCTCGGCGGCGTGGGGTTTCAGTGCAGTCAGAGCGAAACGCCGTGGCCGAGCTTCTAGGTTGTCCAGGGTGTGAGCAGTTTCTGTCCCGCCTGATAGCGGAGTGTCACCGGCGCACCATTTGGCTATACGCCATGGCATCAAGAGTAGATGATCCTTGCGCCCCATCGAGATGGCCATGGTCGTTCGCGAGTGGACATGTCCTTTGGCACCCTTGACAGATATGCATCGGTATCCTATGAATAGGAATACTATAAATATCTCCCAGATGAGTAGGAGCACTTCCCATGCTCATCAAACACCTGGCCGGCCCTTGTGTTTCGCTACCCGCAACGCTGACGCCATGATCGATTCGAACGATGCGCCGGACGCACCCGAGTTGTCGGTATCGCAGTGGTTCAACACGAGGGGCGAGCCGCCTAGCCTCGCGGCCCTGAGAGGCGAGGTTGTAGCCATCGAGGCTTTCCAGATGTTGTGCCCTGGTTGCGTTTCGCACGGACTTCCCCAGGCGCAGCGCATTCAACAGGTGTTCGGAACTGATCTGACGATTCTCGGTCTGCACACCGTGTTCGAGCATCACGCCGCGATGCAACCCGTGTCGCTCGAAGCGTTCTTACACGAGTACCGGATCACATTTCCGGTTGGCGTC
>JAADHX010000117.1:0-1329 GCA_013151655.1 Actinomycetota bacterium | reverse complement strand
CCAATCACCATGACCCGTTTCGCTCTGAAAGGCACGCCCACGCTGATCGTGATCGACCGCGCTGGCCGCGTCCGCGCCGTGGTCTTTGGACAAGTTGACGACCTTGGTCTCGGCGCTCTATTTGGGCGGCTCATCGACGAAGAGAGTCCATCAACAAACGAGAAGGATCTCTAACAATGACAACGGCCCACGGTTATAGGGGCGCTGTGGTCGTAGCCCTTCAGCCCCGACCGATGGTGAGGGTTCGGTCATACTGGGGTCATGACGTCGCGGGGTGAACTCGATCGGAAGTTCATCGCCGCGGTCGAACGGCTTGGACGAGCGCTGCGCTTTGCTAGGCAGCAGATAGCGACCACCCACAAGATCTCGCTGCTTCAACTCCAGGTCATCGAGTTGCTTGCCGCCGTCGGATCGCGTCGGGTCGGCGAGCTTGCGAGTGAACTCGACGTGACCCAGCCAACGGTGAGCGACGCCCTCGCTGCGCTTGAGCAAAAGGGAGTCCTGCAACGAGAGCGCGATGCCAGCGACGGCCGGGCGACAGTCGTCGTTCTGTCGGGCTCGGGGTTAGCGCTCGCTAAGAAGCTAGCGACCGAACTCGACCCGCTGCTCGACGCCAGACGCGCAACCGACGACGACGAGCAGGCCATGGCGTTGAGGATGTTACTCGAGGAGATTCGACGCCTCCAGGTCGACGGCGTGATCACGGTGAACCGCAGTTGTCTGACCTGTCGCCACTACCGGCCGCCGAATCGCCCAGACACAGGCCACTGTCGGTTCCTCGACGTGCAGCTCGCCGACCGCGACCTCCGCGTCGACTGCTCGGATCATCTGGCGCCGTGAAGCGGCCGAGGGGGCTAGTGTCTCTTCCGGTGACGTCGCCTCCGTTCCACACGATCGAGCTACAGCACGCGGTGTTGGTCGACGCAGTCCCTTCGGTTGTCTATGCGATGATCTCAGATGTCACCCGGATGGGCGAGTGGAGCCCCGAGTGCTTGCGGTCGACGTGGGCCAGCGGACCCCCCGGCGAAGTCGGTAGCACGTTCGTTGGCACGAACTACGAGCGAGACGTGGCAACCGGTCAGGAATGGGAATGGGACATGGCGTGCGAAGTGGTCGCAGCGGAGTGCCCCCGCGACTTTGCGTGGACTGTTCTTAGTGAAGCATGGGACCGCGATACGTCGGTGTGGCGATTCAGTCTCGACGCCGCACCGGAAGGGACTCTGCTCACCCAGACGTTCAAGATGATGCGACCGCCCAAGGGCTGGCAACCGATCCTCGACAGACACGATCGCGAACGTCAACTTGAGCTCGTGGGCGCACGACGAGACC
>JAADHX010000109.1 GCA_013151655.1 Actinomycetota bacterium | reverse complement strand
GTGCCGCCCCCCGGTACGTCGGGCACGCGGTTGGTGAACAACTCCCGGCGAGCCACGAGCACTCCCGGTGTTCCGGGCCCGCCGATCAGTTTGTGCGGCGAGACGAAAATGGCGTCGTAGTACGCATCGCCGGAGGCCTTGTTTTGCATGTCGATTTCGACGTACGGTGCGGCCGCGGCGAAGTCCCAGAACGCGAGGGCACCATGCTTGTGCAGCATGGAGGACACGCCGCGTGTGTCGGTGATGATTCCGGTCACGTTCGAGGCGGCCGAGAACGACCCAATCTTGAGCGCGCGATGTGCATGGAGTTCGAGCTGTTGCTCGAGCTGGTCGATGTCGAGATGACCATCGGCGTCTTCGTCGATGGTGACGACGGTGGCGATCGACTCCCGCCAGGGAATTTCATTGGAGTGATGTTCGAACGGACCGATGAACACAACGGGCCGGTCGGCTTCGGGAATGTGATCAGATAGATGATGCGCATCGTCGAGCGCCGACGGGATTCGCAGACCCATCACTCCGATGATCTTCGCGATGGCCGCCGTGCACCCGCTTCCGCAGAACAGAACGGCGTGTTCGTCGGTGGCACCCATGCAGTCGGCGACGATGTTGCGAGCGTCTTCACGGAAGCGAGATGTCTGAAGGCCTGTGCCAGACGACTCGGTGTGAGTGTTGGCGTAGAGAGGAAGTACCGCGGTGCGGATGTAGTCCTCGATGAAACACAGCGAGCGACCCGACGCGGTGTAGTCGGCATAACTGACCGGCCGTGGCCCGAAGGGGCCATCGACGACTTCGTCGTTACCGATGACCGAACGGCGTATTAGCGGTAGTAGATCGCAAGTTGCCATATGTAGATTATGGCGCTCCGAGCCGCCGGCCGCGCTCGTAGCGTCGTATACCGCCGCTGAAGTACGGTGCCGCCATGGAGACCGAGCGAGCCCGTAAGTATCCATTCATCCCCGGTACGCCGGCCCTGTGCATAGTTGGGGCTGTTGGTAACTACGTTATTACCGACGATGGCCGGCGGATTCTCGATGGCGCGGGAGGAGCTGTCGTCAACAACATCGGCTACGGGAGAGCTGAGATTGCCGACATCGCAGCACGAGCCGTCAGTGGTAGCGGCTACACGTTGCCGACCTTTGCAACTGAGGCGAGAGTCCGACTAATAGAGCGGCTGACAGATCGCTGGCTCCCGGCGGGGCTTACTCGTTGCTTGTTCGTGTCAGGCGGATCGGAATCGGTCGACACCGCTATTCGTATCGCTCGCCAACACCACGAAGCCAAGGGCAATCCGAACAAGTGGAAAGTGCTGGGGCGTTCGATCTCGTACCACGGGTCGACGCTCGCTTCGTTATCGGTCGGAAACCACGACCGACGTCGTGCGGGCTTGGGCCAATGGATCACGGATTTGCCCAAGATCGATGTCTACGACGCCGACCTCGCGGCCAAGGTTGTCGAAGCTGAGGACCCAGCGAGTATCGCGGCCATCATCGCGGAGCCAGTGATCGGAGCGTCTGGAGCGGCCATTGTTCCGCCTGACGACTACTGGCCGGCCCTGCGTCGGCTGTGCACCGACAACGACATCTTGCTCATCGCCGATGAGGTCATGACTGGGTTCGGGCGGACCGGCAAGAAGATGGGCGTCGACCACTGGTCTGTTACGCCAGATCTTCTGGTTGGCGCCAAGGGCCTGGCCGGTGGATATGCCGCGATCGGAGGGGTGTTTGCCACCGATGAGGTTGTCGAGCCCCTCGCCGAGGGTTCGATCATGTACTTCACCTTCAGTGGCAACGACTTGGCCTGTTCGATTGCCGACCGAGTTCTTCAGATCATCGAAGATGAGGGGCTTGTCGGACGCTCTGCGGCATTGGGCGACCGTCTTAGAGCACTCCTCGAAGATCGTCTGGGCGAGCACCCAAACGTTGCCGACATACGAGGCCTGGGTTTGCTGCAAGGCGTCGAACTAGTTAGGGATCGGGCGACGGGAGAGTCCTTTGATGGCCAGTTGGCAATGCCGGTCGTGCAGCAAGCCCTGAAACGCGATTGCTGGATCTACCCGGCTGGGTCGGCTGGTGTTCCCGATGGATTGTTGTTCGGGCCAGCCTTTACGATTTCGGAGCATGAACTCGAAGTGCTGGTTGACGTAGCGGCTGAATCGATCGATGCCGCGGTCGCGCAGATCAATAGCTGACGCACCCACATCGGCACCGAGTAGTGTCGGACCTTCAGTTGATTTTGGAGGAAATGATGTTCAACTCCCGAAGAAGTTTGATGAAACTGGTGGCCGCTCTGCTGGCGCTGTCGTTCGTGGCGGCCGCGTGTGGCGACGCCGATGACGATGTCGCGAGCGGCGATGACGGTGGCTCTTGCGATGTCGCCGACCTAAACCTCATAACGGCGGGAACGCTTACAGTTGCAACGGGCGAGCCCGCTTTTCCACCATGGGTTGGCGACGACAACAATTTCGACTCGCCCGAGTCCGGAACTGGTTATGAGGCGTCACTTGTTTATGCGCTGGCCGCCGAAATGGGCTTCGCAGAAGGCGACGTGGTCTGGATCCGAACTGATTTCAACTCAGCCGTGGCGCCGGGCGCTAAAGACTTCGACTTCAACATTCAGCAGTACTCGATCAACGATGAACGCGACGAGGTCGTCGACTTCAGCGATCCGTACTACACGACCCGTCAAGCCCTGGTCACGTTCGCCGATTCGGAGTATTCGGGCGCGGGATCTCACGGCGATCTGAGTGGGGCTCAGCTCGGTGCCGCGATTGGCACGACGAGCCTTGACTTCATCGAAGACGAGATTCAGCCAGACTCCGACGCGAGTGTCTACGACGACAACTCGGCTCTCACCGCGGCCATGGATGCTGGCCAGATTGACGGGCTCGTCGTCGATCTGCCCACCGCCTACTTCCTCACCGCGGCTGTCCTCGACGGCGCGGTAATTGCTGGTCAGTTCTCTTCTGCTGCGGCCGAGCCCGACAACTTCGGCATGCTGTTTGCCGATGGCAACTCGCGGCTGCGTCAATCGTGCGCTTAAGACGCTCGACGACGACGGCTCTCGTCAGGCTCTCGAAGACAAGTGGCTCACTCAGGACGGTGGCGTGCCTGAGATCTCCGGCTAACAAACTTGAGCACTCCTGAGCTTGACCTCGACCGCGTCCGCCTCTTCCCAGGCGGGGGCGGCCGGGGCGAACTCTTTCGCGAAGAAGGGGCTCGCGGCGCGCTCGTTGCCGCGGGCTCGACAGTTGCTCTTGGGGCGCTGGTGTTGTGGTGGATTCTTACCTCCGAAACCTGGCCCGCTGTCCAAAGACAGTTCTTTAGCCCGAGACACTTCATGGCCGCATGGCCCGATGTTCTTGGCGGGTTCTGGCTAGACATCAAGATGTTCCTCGTCGCTGAGGTGCTCATTTTGGCGATAGCGCTCATGTTGGCCATGATTCGCTCGCTGCGAGGGCCAGCTTTCTTTCCGCTGCGAGCCTTGGTCATCATCTTCATCGACCTGGTGCGTGGCATACCGATTATTCTGCTCATTTTGTTGCTTGGCTTCGGAATACCGTCGCTTCAACTCAAGGGTGTGCCCAACAGCCCGTTGTTCTGGGGAGTTGCTACTCTCGTAATTAGCTACAGCGCCTATACCGCCGAGGTCTATCGCTCCGGAATCGAATCGGTTCACGAGAGTCAGCGCATGGCTGCTAGCTCCATGGGGCTAACTCAGTTTCAATCCTTGCGTTACGTTCTTGTTCCGCAAGCGATTCGCAACGTCATGCCGGCGCTGCTCAACGGGTTCATAAGCCTTCAGAAGGACGTTGCGTTGGTGTTTGTTCTCGGAGTTCGTGAGGGCGTCCGCGAGGCTCAGATTTACACCGCAGGCACCTTCAACTACACCGGCTACATGGCCGCGACCGTGTTGTTCTTGGCTGTCAGCGTGCCCCTGGCCCGGTTCGCCGACTGGTACACCGACCGAGATCGCAAGCGCAAGCAGGCAGTCGGCAACTGATGGCACCGAAGATTGAGCTACTCGATGTCAAGAAGGCCTATGGCGACAAGACGGTCCTGCAAGACATCGACCTGGCTGTCGATCAGCACGAGGTCGTGTGTCTTATTGGTTCGTCTGGTTCTGGCAAGTCGACGCTTCTCAAGTGCACGAACCTTCTTGTCGCCGTCGATTCCGGCGACATCCTGCTCGACGGCGAGTCGATTGTCGGCGGCGCTATGAACCCCACAGCCGTTCGAAAAAGAATGGGCATGGTGTTCCAATCGTTCAACCTGTTTCCCCACATGACCGTGTTGAAGAACATCTCGCTCAGTCCGATCAAGGTTCACGGGGTTTCTGAGGTTGAGGCTGTTGAGCGGGCCCGCCATTTACTTGAGCAGTTCGGGCTGGCCGACAAGATCGACGAATACCCCGACCGGCTCTCTGGGGGCGAGCAGCAACGGGTGGCCGTTGTCCGGTCGCTGGCCACCGACCCCGAACTGATGCTCTTCGATGAGGTGACGTCTGCGCTCGACCCTGAGCTTGTCGCTGAGGTGCTCGGGGTGATTCGAGGCCTGAAGGACGATGGCATGACGATGATCATCGCTACCCACGAGATGGGTTTCGCCCGCGACGTGGCCGATCGTGTCTGTTTCCTCGACGATGGCGTGATTCTCGAGGACAGGCCGGCCAAGGAGATTTTCTCCGATCCAGCAGAGCCACGGACCCGCCAGTTCTTGCAGCGGATTATCGATGCAGGTCGGATGTAGCAGCGGATTATCGATGCAGGTCGGATGTAGCAGCGGATTATCGATGCAGGT
>JAADHX010000472.1 GCA_013151655.1 Actinomycetota bacterium | reverse complement strand
GTGCCCGAAACTTCCGGGGGCAGCGAGGAAGTCGACCAAACACAGGGCGGCGACCTTACCTTCTACATGATCACGCACTCAGATGATGGCCCGTTTTGGTCCGTCCTCAAGCGCGGCGCCGAAGCAGCCGCAGACAACGTTGGCGTAGAGTTGGTGTGGCAAGGGTCGAACAACGACCCGGGCGTGCAGGCCTCCGATATCGAAGCCGCAATAGCGGCCGGTGCCGACGGTATTGCGGCGTCGTTGCCGAGCCCTGATCAGCTCATTCCTGTTCTGCAGGATGCTGTGGCAGCAGGTATTCCTGTTTACACAATCAAACCTGGGGTAAACGACTACCAAGATATCGGTGCGGCTACTCACATCGGTCAGACAGAGTTCATCGCCGGCCAAGGCGCAGGGCTTCGCTACAACGAAGCTGGGGCAACGAAAATTCTCTGCGGTATCCAGGAACAGGACAACGTCGCTCTTGGTGAGCGTTGTGATGGCGTCGCCGACACCTTTGACGGTGAAGTCGTTGCCAGCTTCATGGATCTCGACGCTGATCAGACCGCTCAGGAAGCTGCAATCAACGCAGCCCTGTCGGCCGACCCTGACATCGACGCCTTCCAAGGTGTTGGCCCGGTAATCACGCTGTCAGGTCTTCGTGCAGCCGATGCGCTCGGACGCGACCTGGTCATCGGCGGATTCGACGTAACGCCGGATCTGTTGGCCGCTATCCAGAGTGGTGAGATTCTGTTCACCATCGATCAGCAGCAGTACCTCCAGGGTTATCTCCCGATAATTCTGTTGTTCCTGCAGGTCACTAATCAGAACATCGCTGGTGGCGGTCTCCCGATCCTCACCGGTCCGGGCTTCATCGACGCCAGTAACGCTGATGCCGTTGTTGCTCTAGTCGACGCAGGAACACGCTGATAAATCACTCGCAAGAGTGAACGACAAGTGAAATAGTCAAAGATCGGGGCGGGCCCCTTATGGTCCGCCCCGATCTGGTTACACGGAATGATGGCGACGGGCAGAGGGGTTCGTTGCCTAGATACGGGGATGTATGAGCGATACGGCCGAGGCCACTGGGGATCAATCAAACGGAAGCGTGGTGGACCCGCCTGTAAACACGGAGAAATCTGACGAACGCCTCGCGTATCGCGGCGTTTTCCAACGGCTGCTGATCAGGCCCGAGATCGGTGCCATTATCGGCGCCGCCGCAATTTGGGTCTTCTTCTGGGCCGTGACCGGCGTGTTCGGCCAAGCTGGCGGCATCTTGCCGGTGCTGGCAGTCGCCTCGACGCTCGGCATCATGGCCGTAGCGGTTTCACTATTGATGATCGGCGGTGAGTTCGACCTCTCATCAGGTGCCGCAACAGGCACTCTGGGAATCGTGACCATTCTGTTGGTCAAAGATGCTGGAGAGCTTGGCGGTGCCGGCCTCAGCCTCTACATTGCCCTCCCGCTCTCGCTGGTGGTCGCTTTGGGCATTGGCTGGACAAACGGGGTGGTAGTTGAAAAGACCGGACTGCCAAGCTTCATTGTCACACTGGCCATGTTCTTTGTGCTGCGCGGATTCAAGCTCGGTTTTTCTAAAAAGATCATCGACAACATTTCCGTAGGCAGAATCGACGAGGGTCATGGCTACGACTTCTTCGTCAAGATCTTTGGCTCCACTTGGAGTCGAAACGATCATGTTTGGGATCTACGAGATGGGTTCTACAGCGTTTTCGTGATCGGTGGGATCACCTTGCTGGTCCTTTCCGTTTACGAGTACAGCTATCAGCGCCGCGCAACGTTCAATCCCGCGGGCTTGATGGCGTTCTTGGCCGGAATTGCTGGTGCTGGCTTTGGCTTCGCTCTCCTTCACGCAACCGATGGTGTAGGAGCCAACTGGGTTGCCGGCATCGTCTTCGCGGTCTCGGGAGTTGTCGGATTCGTCGGTCTAGGAGCGTGGCGGTACGAGCGGCGAGAAGCTGGCGAGGTCAAGCTGAGTGGCAATGTTCTCCGTCTTTTGATCGGCGGAGTTGTCTCGGTGTTCCTCGGAATGCTCGCTGCATGGGGGCTCGATCTTGACTCGCAACAGACCGTTCTAGATCTCCTCAGCTGGGCCAGCTGGCCGCTTGTGGTTGCCGCCGGCGTCGTGGGCGGATGGTTGGCTCTGCGCCGCGAAGGCGAGCACATCACCGCATCACGAGAATTGATGCTGCAAGGTGTTATCCGCGTCGGCTGGATTGCACTCCTCAGCGCCTTCGGAACCTACGCCTTCATGTTCATGACCACCGAACAGGGCCTACGAGCGATCATGCTAGCGGTGTTGGTAATCGCCGGAGTGATGGCACTCGGGTCTGCGGCGCTTCAAGCTGGCCGAGTTTCACCGGCGACTCGAACTTTCGTGTTGCTTGCCACGTCAGCTTCGATTGTTGTGCTGGCGTTCTTCGTGCGCTGGCAGTCGAGCACGCCAAAGTTCCGCACTCAAGCCTTCACGGTCATGCTCGTTGGGGCACTGATGGTTGGCTGCTGGGCCTTGGTCAGCGGTGGCTTCAAGCAGCGTCGCCGCGATGATGCTCGGGCAGACCACCTCGCAACGATCCTCGGGGTGGTTGGGCTGGTGGCGGTTGTCTCCGGTGTTCTCATCCGGTTGCTGTTCACGACGCAGATCGAGATCGCCAACGGAATTGCACCGGCGCAGTTTCGAGTCGAGTTCCTCTGGTTTGTGGGCGTGACGATCTTGGCAACCTTGGTGCTTGGTAAAACCAAGTTCGGTAGTTGGATCTTTGCTGTTGGTGGCAACAAACAAGCAGCTCGTCAGATCGGCGTGCCAGCGGCCAGAACGAAGACACAGCTCTTCATGATCGTCACGGTCGCGGCCTGGCTCGTGGGTCTCTTGTTGGCCTTCCGACTGAATACAATTCAGTCGGGTACTGGTAACGGTCTCGAGTTCGAGTACATCATTGCCGCGGTCGTCGGGGGCACGTTGCTCACTGGCGGTTACGGCTCGGCGTTCGGTGCGGCGATCGGCGCATTTATCATGGCTATGGCCAGACAGGGAATACCAGCC
>JAADHX010000384.1 GCA_013151655.1 Actinomycetota bacterium | reverse complement strand
ATAGGGGCGCCGGTGGAGTCTCGGTGGGCCATGGCGTCGTAGGCGACCTTGCCGCTACAGAGCGCGATTCGTTTCACCGAGCCGGGCGACTCGATAGCTGCATCGTCGAGAACGGGATGCCAGCCGCCACGTTCAAGATCGGCGATTGGCGAACGGGCCAACTTTGATCGCAACAACGACTTTGGCGAGAACACGACCAAGGGGCGAATATTGCCTTCGAGTACCTGGTGGCGAAGAAGATGGAAGAACTGGGCCGAAGTGGTCGCGTTCGCAACCGTCATGTTGCCCTCGGCACAGAGCGTCAGGAAGCGCTCAAGCCTCGCCGAGCTGTGTTCTGGCCCCTGGCCCTCATAACCGTGGGGCAACAACATGACCAGCCCGCTGAGCTGATTCCACTTGTCGGCGGCCGCAGCCAGGTACTGATCGATGATGATCTGGGCGCCGTTCACAAAGTCGCCAAATTGTGCTTCCCACGCGACCAGAGCATCGCGATTCACCAGCGAGTAGCCGTACTCGAATCCGAGCGCGGCGTACTCGGACAACATCGAGTCGTAGATCCAGAACTGAGCCTGATCGTCTGCGAGCCCGGCGAGTGGCTTGAACTCGTGTTCGTCGTCGTGGTCGACGAGAACCGCGTGGCGGTGGGCGAAGGTACCGCGCCGCGTGTCTTGGCCCGATATCCGAATTTGGGTGCCCTCCATTAGCAGCGAGCCATAGGCCATGGTTTCGGCAAGGCCCCAGTCGACGACGCCGTCGTCTTCGTACATTTTGCGGCGAGTCTCGAACTGTCGCGCCAGCTTGGGATGCGGATTGAACCCGTCGGGGTAGTCGTACAACTGGTGGTTGATGTGGTCGAGCACAGCTCGTTCCACACCCGTCTCGGTTACCACGGGAGTTTCGTGGAATTTCTTGGGCAACAGGGTCTGCGGGACGTGCTCGGGAGCTGCGGCCCTCGTCTCGTCGAGGATGCTCTGCATCCAGGCCTCGAAGTTCTTGAACTCGGCCTGAGCCTGTTCTTCGGTGATATCGCCCCGACGCACAAGGGTGCTCACATACCGAGACCGCACCCCAGGGTGATCGTCGATGCGCCGGTACATGACGGGCTGCGTGTATGAGGGCTCGTCGCCTTCGTTGTGGCCCTGGCGGCGATAACAGATCATGTCGATCACGACGTCTTTGTGGAACGCTTGGCGGTAATCGAACGCCCAACGAGTGGCTCGCACCACCGCTTCTGGGTCGTCTCCGTTCACGTGGAAGATCGGAGCCTGAACCATCTTGGCGACTTCGGTGGCGTACTGGCCCGACCGCGACTGTTCTGGTGAGGTTGTGTACCCGACCTGGTTGTTGATGACGATGTGAACCGTGCCACCAACCCTGAACCCGGGGATCCGCGACGTGTTGAGCGTCTCGGCCACAACCCCTTGGCCCGCGAAGGCCGCATCGCCGTGAATCAGCAACGGCAACACCGGAAACGAGCCGGGCGGATCGGTTTGGTCCTGTAGCGCCCTGACCATACCAATCACGATGGGATCGACGGCCTCGAGGTGTGAGGGGTTCGGGGCCAGAGTGACCGGAATTGTGTTGCCAGACCGAGCCTTGAACACGGTCTCGGCTCCGAGGTGATACTTGACATCGCCGGTGCCCTGGATCGTTTCCGGATTGATGAACCCTTCGAATTGACGGAATAGTTGCTCGTAATCCTGACCCATGATGTTGGCCAAGACGTTGAGCCGCCCACGATGAGCCATGCCGATCACGACGTGTTGCTGGCCATCATCGGCCGCCGACTCCAGCACCGCGTCGATAAGTGGAATAGCGCCCTCGGCACCCTCGATGCCGAAACGCTTGTGACCCACGTATCGCTTGCCAAGAAAGTGTTCGAACGCTTCGGCTTGACCGAGTTTGTACAGAAGGTGACGCTGATCGTCTTCGTCGAATGGCTTTTTCTTGGCCTCGACGCGCGACTGAATCCAGTCCTTTTCTTCGGCAGCCTGGATATGCATGTACTCGATACCAATGGTGCGCGAATAGGCATCGCGAACCACGCCGAGAATGTCGCCAAGCGCCATCCACTCTGGTCCGTTGAGATCGTCGGTTAAGAACTCACGATCGAGATCCCAGATGGTTAGCCCATAGGAGGCCGGGTCGAGTTCGTCTGGCATAGAACGGTTCTGAAGCCCGAGAGGGTCGAGGTCGGCAATGAGATGACCACGCACCCGATACATCTGGATGAGCTTGCGAACCTGCATCTGCTTGCGAAGCAGGGTCTCGTCGCCGCGATGCTGGTTGTCGTCCTGGCGCCACTTGACGGTTGTGTACGGGATGCCAAGCGAAGCGAAGAGCCGCTCATAGAAATCGTCCTCGCCCAGCAACAACTCGTGCATCCGACGCAGGAACATGCCCGACTCTGCACCCTGAACTATTCGGTGGTCGTAGGTGTTCGAGATGGTGATGATTTTCGAGACACCGATCTCGGCCAGTGTGTGAGGGTCCGACCCGGCGAACTCGGCCGGGTAGCCGATCGCGCCGACGCCAACGATGGCCGCTTGGCCTTGCATCAACCTCGGTACCGACTGCAAAGTTCCGATGCCACCTACGTTTGTCAGAGAGATGGTGGTGCCTGCAAAGTCGTCAGGAGTGATCTTCGACCCAAGCGTCCGCTTGACCAGGTCGTTGTACACGTCGACGAACTGTTTGAAGCTAAGGGTGTCGGCCGCTTTGACGCACGGAACCATCAGGGTGCGTTTGCCGTCTCGTTTCTTTACATCGACCGCGAGTCCGAGACCGACATGTTCGTGGTTGACGAGGCGCGGTTTGCCGTCTCTGCCTTCTAGGTAAGTGTTGGTCATGGCTGGCACGGCTTGCAAAGCCTCGATGAGGGCAAACGCGATTACGTGCGTGAACGAGATCTTGCCTTGGCCGGTGCGTCCGAGATGGCCGTTGATGATCTTGCGGTTGACCTCAAGCAACTTGGCCGGGACTTGCCGGTATGACGTTGCCGTCGGAACACTGAGTGACGCTTCCATGTTGGACACGATTAGCGCCCCGA
>JAADHX010000021.1 GCA_013151655.1 Actinomycetota bacterium | reverse complement strand
CGTCAACCATGTTGTCGCGCATCGCGATCTGATTCCCTTTACCAGGCAGTTGGCCCACGACATCATCGGGAACGACCAGGTTGGCGTTCGCCAGATCAGAGCAACGTACGCACAAATAGTTGCTGAAGACGACAGTTGGGAGATCGAGGCACGTGACAGTCGAGCTTGGCGACGCAGCAACTTCAGCCCTGAGCAGGTCGCCGCTCGCCGAGCCGCCATCCAATCCCGCGGAAAACTGCAGTAGTCGCTGGGCCGCGTCGGGCCACTAAATGCTGGCGCCTAGGTTTCGCAGCCCGTCGCGGACCGCCTGGGCGATATCGAGAGCGAGGATTTCGGCACCGGTTGTATTGAGGTGGAAGCCGTCGTCAGCGCGTACGTCTTTGCCCTCGCCGTCGCGTGGATCGATCACAAACTCGGCCCAACCGCCGTCGCGGCCGGAGAACCTGGTCCAGGTGTCAACGAAGACTATTTCTGGACGATCAGCGGCTGCAGCCTTCGCCGCTTGATCTTGGACAGCCATACGCGCCGTTACTTCAGGGTTGTCGTTGTTAGGGATGCCGACCCAGATCACAGTTCGGTCGTCTTCTGACAGGAAATCCATAACCTCACCGACGCGACTCATGTACTCCTCGGTCCACTCGGTCTCGTTGGAAACCGGGTCACCAATGATGAACTCGCCGCTAGAAACTGAGAGGCCTTGAGCATCGTTGCCGCCAAACGTGACCACAACTATGTCGGGGTCAACGTCTGAAACCTTCTCGCGCAACGCGGCCGGCCAGTCGAAAAAGTCAGGCCTGGCTAGCCCGGAGGACACTTTGTAGTCCAGCGCTGTGTCGACGATCTGTGTTCCGTCAAGCAACTGCTCAAGGTAGGGCCCAAATGTGCCGGCTCCGCTGTCACCAACAATGAGCACCCTGGCTGGATTGGACTGAGTGGGAGGGCCAGCAGGATCAGTATCGACAGGCACATCGGTGGTCGATGACGCCTCTGTTTCGTCGGTTGAAGTGGTCGAATCGACCGGGCCCGACGAGACAGTGTTCGCCGCGGAATCTGACGGCTCATCATTTTCGGTCGAGGTGCCAGAAGTGACCACGCTCGTGTTGGCATCGGCCACTCCGTCACCACCGCCCATCGCTCCGCCGACGACTCGGACCAAGCTGTATCCCACAACGACCACCACCACGAGCGCGGCGATGCGGCGCAACGCGTACTGGCGTCTGGTGGGACGCGACTGGTTGATGGAGGCTGATGACATCGCGGCTTCAACGATACGGCGTCGCATCTGTTGATTAGCGGCACCCACACGTCTATGGGCGGGGTTCAGCTATCGGCGCGAAAGGTTTCCCCTTGGCCGGCAGACCGGATAACGTTGTCGGCCACGTGAACATCTGGCTATCCAAATGCCATACACATCCTTGAAGGGGAGAATATGATCAAGAGCAAAAGGCTTTTTGCTGTAGGTGCTGCGGCGGTCCTCGTCCTTGCGGCCTGCGGTAGCGACGACGACGACAGCAGTTCCACAGATGCTGCGCCAGCAACCGACGCGGCACCAGCAACCGACGCTCCCGCCGAGGCGGGTACGTCATGTGAGGTCACCGACGTCGGTGGCGTCGACGACAAGGGCTTCAACCAGATCGCCTTCGAGGGCGCTCAGGCAGCCGAAGCCGACTTCGGCGTAACGGCCGAAGTTCTCGAGTCGGCATCAGATGCCGATTACGCCCCGAACATCCAGAGCTTCATCGACAAGGGTTGCAACCTGATCATCACGGTCGGCTTCCTGCTCGGCGACGCAACGGCTACAGCAGCAACCGACAATCCTGATCAGCAATTCGCGATCATCGACTTCGGCTATGAAGAGCCATTCGACAATGTTCGTACGCTGAACTTCGACACAGCGCCGCCTTCGTTCATCGCTGGCTACCTCTCGGCTGGAATGACCCAGACCGGAACGGTTGCAACTTACGGTGGTATCAATATTCCGCCCGTAACAGTCTTCATGGACGGCTATGTCAACGGAGTCAACTACTACAACTCCGAGAAGGGCACTGACGTAACCGTGCTCGGCTGGGACGGCGCCGACGGAACCTTCGCTGGTAACTTCGAGAACCTCGACGATGGCAAGAACATCGCCTCGAGCTTCGCTGACGAGGGCGCAGACATCATTTTCCCAGTAGCCGGGCCAGTCGGCCTCGGTTCCGCCGCATTCGCGACGGAAGCCGGAGACGTGCTGATTGTCGGTGTTGACAATGACCTGTTCGAATCCGACTCGGCCAACGCTGGCGTCTATCTCACATCGGTGCTCAAGAACATCGATACCGCGGTGTACGACACAATCGAGGCAGTTGTCATCAACGGCGAGAACGGCGGCGGATACCTCGGCACGCTCGAGAACAACGGCGTCGGCGTAGCCCCGTACCATGACCAGGACGGCAACGTTCCTGATGAGCTCAAGGCAGAGGTCGAGGCACTGACCGCGGCAATCATCGCCGGCGAAGTCGCAGTCGACTGAACACCTGATCATCGCTGAGCCCTAACAGGTTGAGCACAAGTTTGTTGACGAGGGCCCCGCGAGGGGTCCTCGTTTGCGTTTTCAAAGCAACGCGTTCGCTACGACTAAGGTTCGCGTCACATGGAACTCGAGCTGCGGGGGATTACCAAGAGGTTTCCGGGCGTTGTTGCCAATGACAATGTCAACCTGACGGTACGTACTGGCGAAGTGCTAGCGCTCGTCGGCGAGAACGGCGCCGGCAAGTCGACCCTTATGAACATCATGTACGGCCTTTATCACGCCGACGAAGGACAGATATTTGTCGACGGTGAACCCGTGACGTTCTCCGCTCCTGGCGATGCAATCGCCGCTGGCATCGGCATGGTCCACCAGCACTTCATGCTTGTTCCGGTTTTCAACGTTGCCGAGAACGTTGTCCTCGGCGTGGAGCCAACCGGGGCATTCGGGCGTATCGACAACGCTAAGGCAAACCGCGATGTCGAAGAGATCTCGGCGAAGTACGGCCTCCATCTTGATCCGACAGCAGTCATCGAAGACTTG
>JAADHX010000092.1 GCA_013151655.1 Actinomycetota bacterium | reverse complement strand
CGTCGAACAGCGCTTCGACCTCCTCATCAGAATCCACTGCGCCGTCGGCAGCGCAAGAAACGGTCGTGATAGGCGCGGAGGTCTACACAGTTGATACCAACGAGCCATGGGCCGCAGCCTTCTCATACGACACCGACGGCGTGATCACCGCAGTCGGTTCCACCGAAATGGTGATGGCCGCAGCCGGAGCAAACCCGACTGTCATCGACGCGAGCGGTTCAATGATCGTCCCCGGCTTCCAAGACACTCATGTCCACGTTCTCGAGGCGGGGATCAACGCCGACCTTTGCTTCATACCCGCCTCACAGAGCTTGGAGCAGTACGAGGTTCTCGCCGGCGAGTGTGCCGACCAACAGCCCGATGCCGAGTGGGTTCTCGCAGCTGGTCCTTCGCTATTTGAGCTACGTGACACCAACGAGCTACCGATCGAAGCGCTTGACCGGGCGATTCCCGACCGGCCGGCGCTCATCCTTGACGACCTCGGCCATGCGGTGTGGACCAACACCCTCGGTCTCGAAGCGGCAGGTATCGGCCCCGACGACCCTGACCCGCAGGGAGGTGTTCTCCATCGAGATGTTGACACCGGACGCCTCACAGGTCTCGTTCTCGAAAACGCGCAACAGTTGATTCGCAACGCAGCCGCGGTTGACGACGAATCCGCGTACACGGGGCTCTTGAGAGCGCTCGATGAACTCACCCGCAACGGCGTGACGTCGGTGAGTGACGCCGGCGGATTCTGGGCTCAGAATCATCCAGCGGCGTGGCAGCGGGCACTCGATGACGGAGTACTCACCGTGAGAGCCGCCAATTCGCTGTACGTCTACCCTGACCTCGACGTAGAGCTCCAACTCGCCGAATTCGAACGGCGCTTCAGCGACGACTCAGACTTGCTGCGTTTCGACACCGCGAAGATCTACGTCGACGGAATTCTCGACCTCGGAACGGCCGCCTTGCTCGAACCATACGAGGTGCCAATCGACCCGCTCTACCCATCGGGTCTCAACTACTTCACGCCCGAGCAGCTCCGAACGTACGTGAACGAACTCCATGCGCTCGGCTACAGGCTGAGCTTCCATGTCATCGGAGATGCGGCCGTCCGTTCAGCGCTTGACGCTGTGGAATCCATCAATGACACCCCTGACGCAATCGCCGATCGTCGGCATCTAGCAACGCATACCTACATGGTCGATGATGACGATCTAGACCGTTTCGCCGAGATCGGCGTTGTTGCTGACTTTCAACAGAGTCCTGATGCCATCGACGCCGGGTACCACGAGTATTTGTCCGATTTCATTGGCGACCGGGCATTCGATCTAATCCCCGCTGCGAAGGTGCTCGAAACCGGCGCCGACGTCGCGCTTTCCAGCGACTGGGACGCCGGCCCGCTCGCACCGCTTGGCACAATCGAGCGCTCGCTGACGCGAACCAGCAACGCTGTGCCCAACCTCGAAGCAGCCATTGCACTCGTGACCATCGACGCCGCCTACGCGCTCGGCCACGATGACGTGACGGGTTCCATCACGGTTGGAAAGTTCGCCGACTATGTCGTCCTCGACACGAACATTTTCGAGACCGACGTCGATCGGATCTCCAGGACAAAAGTGCTTGCGACCTTCCTAGGAGGGAACGCAACCTTTGCCAGCACCTGCTTCGGCAACTGACGACCGATCGCCGAGTTGGCAAAGTCTCGGTGAATCAATTTCTTGAGCGCCAGAAATGATCTCGCACCGAGTCTTCAGAGCCTCGTTCATCTCTTCGAATCCGGCGAATGTCTGTCTGTCGAGAGATTTCCGAAAGATCCTGACAAGACAGCCGCTAAAGGATTCACTGTGCACCATGTGGGTTGTGCCATCCGGTCGTCGCTCCAGGTCGAACCGGTGGCGACCGTCGAATAGCCCGCGGATTCCGAGACGGCCAAGCCACTCGAAGGTCTCGTTTTCGGACACGACGGTGACAACGGGCCGAAACGTCATCGCCCTTCCACCTGGTGGCTGTAGCCGATTGGTAAGTCGTTCGAATTTCACAACGACACCGCTGGAGGAAATGATGAACGGGTTCCAGTCGGCATACATGTCGAGATCCATCAAGATCGTCCAGACAGTCTCCGGTCGGGCGTCGATATCGATTTCAGTACGAAGTTCGTAGTGCATTCTCTCACTCCTTTGTCGCCACTCACGTTGCGTTAACAGTATGACTCGTTGAAATTCCAATCGCAACCTTTAGTGCGATAACCTGTCGAGGTGCCGTCCGAAACCCTCAATGTGGGAGACCAGCGTCCTGGAGGCCGTGCCGCTCGCGTGCGCTCCGCTGTGCTACAGGCTGCGTTCGAACTCTTGAAGGAGAACAGCTATTACGGCTTCAGCATCGAAGACGTCGCTGATCGAGCCGGAGTCCACAAGACCACGATCTACAGACGTTGGCCGACCAAGGTCCTGCTCGTGACCGACGCCGCTCGAAACCACTCCGATTCCAGAGTTCCGATTCCGGACACCGGAACACTGAGAAACGATCTGCAAGCGTTCGCTCGATCCGTCGCGTCGAATATCGGGTCCATTGACGGTGCCCATGCCGCTAGGTCAACGATCATCTCCGCCTTTCAATCAGAAGACCTCGCTGAAGAGATGCACACGTTCTGGGCCGAGCGACTCGCGGCCTCTGCTGTCATCATCGAGCGGGCAGTCGCCAGAGGCGAACTACCAGCAACCAGTGACCCGCAGCTAATAATCGAAACCCTTATCGGGCCACTATGGGTCAGGTTGATGTTGACAGGTGAGCCAGTCGACGAAAACCTCGCCGATCGGGTAGCCGCTCTACTTGTCGGCGCTTAACGCAAAGCCCGACATGAAGGGCTTCTGAAGCGCTATGAACACGATCGCAGGCGGGATCGACGCGATTAACGCGCCCACCATCAACGGGCCGAATGTGAGGCCCGTGTCGGTACTTTGCAGACCCTGCAAAGCAACCTGAACGACTTGTTTGTCTTGATCGGAAATGATCAGAACGGGCCAGAGATACATGTTCCAGACGAAGATGAATTGGATGACCGCGAGCGCGCCGATC
>JAADHX010000115.1 GCA_013151655.1 Actinomycetota bacterium | reverse complement strand
CTGTCCGTGAACGCGGCACGGTCGGGATATGGGGTTTGACTCCGAATGCACAATCCACCAGAGTGACACATCATGAATCCAGTGGTACCCAACTTGACTGAGATTCTGACGGGCGGGGCTGTCCTCTGGCTCGGCGGTGTCTTCACAGCAGGAATTGTCTCGCTGTATCTGGTTCGGAATTCGCGGAGACGGCAATGAGTAAGATCTTCATTGGCTGCATCGCAACTCAGATAGCGGCCACCGATTAACTCCGCGTGATCAGGACGCGCTGGCAAAATCAGCCAGGCCAGCTACCACCCATACGTTGGGCGTTCGCTCGGGTGGCCCATCACCATTCCCTGTGCGATCGTGCGCGTCAGAGGTGCAGCGACCCACAGACAATCATTGAAGGCGCTCGATTACTGACGTCTTCTGCTCAACAATCAATTCCTCTCGATATTCAGGGCTTCGTCTGCAATTCCGTATGCACTCACGTCCATCACCATGTGCGTCGCCTCGTGGGCGTAGACACACAGCGTGCCGTCGCTAGAGAGCGCGAAGATCCCGGAGTTGGCGACCGTTGCTCGAGCTCCGAAGTTGACCGACGACGTGTCGCCCAATCCGGCATCACACGGGAAGGCGGTCAGGTAACCGGCCCCCGCTGGATCGACCGCCGTCAGGTTGACCGCTACAAGGTCTGCATCGGCCGGAACTCCGCCCCGGCCAGCAACACGCACCACGGTCGTGGATCCTGCTTGCAGCCGCCCAACGCCCTCCTGCTGGCTGTCGATCGTTGACATACCCGGCCGGGTCTCGATCAGTCGTGCGGGATTCAGGGCACCGAAGTCCTCGGCGTCGGCGATCGTGGCGGTGACATCGAGGACCACGTCGGTGTTCGATGACGAGAACACACACAGAGTCCCGTCGTCGCTCAGTGGAACGATGGCCGAGTTCGCACGAACGTCACCCGGCCGGAAGTTCACATTCGACGCATTCGGCGACTCCCCGTCGCACGGGTACAGAGTGGCATAGCCTTGGTTCTCGGGTCGGACGATCGTCAGATTCACCGCCACGGCGTCGGCGTCGTCTGGCACGTCACCGCGGCCAGCGATCTCGACCTCGAGCGGTTCGCCCGCCGCCACCTCACCAATCCCGGCGAACATCCCGTCATCGGTGTTGTATCCCTCGCGAGTCTCCACGAAGCGAGTCGGGACAATCGTCGTGATCGTGCCGTTCTGACCGATGTACGACGTCACGTCCACCACGACATGCACATCGGCACTACTGAAGACGCAGATCGCCCCGTCGCCCGCGAGCTGCAAGATGGCACTGTTCGCCACCACCTGACCGCGCTGGTAGTTAAGCGAGGAGGTCGAGGGAACGTCCTCGTCACAGGGATACAGGGTCAGGTACCCATTGCGGTCCGGCCCAACGGCGACGACGTTCAAGATCACCCCGCGAGCGTTGTCGGGAACGTTGGCCCGCCCGGTCACCTGGATCCGCCGCGACGTTCCCGCGCGCACCAACCCCTCGCCCTGCGCCTCGCCGTCAGACGTCTCACCGTCGTCGCGCGTGTCGGCGACGCGTTCCGGCTCGGTCGGCGTGATCGGCGGATCCTCCTCCTCGAGGCCGAGGGCCGGGTCGAGCGTGCCGAACACCGGCAGCCATGCGTATCCGGTCACCCGCTCCGAAATCGAGCAGTTCGTCAACGAGTTAGCTGCACACAAGCGTCCGCCCACCTTGACCCGCAAGTAGGTCGTGCCCTGTAATTTGTCCGGGACCGGCAGGTTGACCTCGATGTCGCAGTTGGCCGTGTTCGGACCTCGGGTACGCCACACCCAATCGGTGCGAGAATCTCCGCCCTCGCCGTAGACAGTGGAGTACGCACCTCTGCACGCCAGGTTGGTGACAAGGCTGCCGTCAACGTTTGTGGCGGTGCCGCTGGAGTAGGAGAAGTGGTCAGACCTCGCCCCCGACGGCGGTGTCAGATACATATCCCGATAGCTCCCGCAGCTCTTTACGCCCTTGGGCTCGTCCTTGTCGATGTAGAAGCAGCCATCGAACGTTGGCAGATCGACAGAGAAGTAGCAGTTGCGCGTATCGATGTACCAGTCGCATGCGTTGTAGGTGAACGACGTCCGGATCGTCAGGTTGCCCTGCCCGAACGACCCGATAATCACCGGCTTCACCGCCGTGTCGGAGTACGGCAGGCAGTCCACATCAGTATCGTCGTCATCATCGCCGAGACAATCCGGGTAGATCGGCGCCGCCTGAATCACGGTGGACGACGGCGCCGAGATGATGCTCGCTCCCGCGAGGGTGGCAAGCACCAGTAGCAATCGAAGGAGCCGGCCCGTCTTGATTTCTCGCATGACCACCACTATGCACAACGCTCATAACAGTTCACTAACAGTTCACTAACAGAGGACGGTAGGGCGATCACGGCGCCGGGCGCGACGACCTGCCACTCCGGAAAAGCCGTCGATTTGCTCGATGTATCCATCGTCGTTGATCGTGGCAACGGCGAAGCCTTTGACGAGCACCGACGGTCTGGCTGCGAACACAACCTGACATTGAGAGATCCGACCCTGCGTGTCAGGTGGTGAACGATTCTCCCACACAGCGCGGAAATTGGCCTCTGGGTAGAATCCAACCTATGAGTGAGTCAACTGTTCGGACCATTGCGGATTTCGTGCCGCGGCTGCAGGAGTTGAACGACGAGTGGCGACTCCGTGTTCTGCTGCACGATTTTGGACAGGTCTGGGAAGACGCTCCACTTGCAGAACGGTTGCATCTAGTCCTTGAGGAGCCACCTCGGGTCAACGAGAAGTGGGATGCCTTTCTTGGCGCCTACGTAGAGCACCTATGTTGGCACGCCAGAATCGATTCTCCATCATGGGTCTTCGAGCCAGGCAGATACCTGGACCATTTCTGGTATCCGGCAATTGACTCCCCGACGCTCCGGGTCGAGGCCACCGTTCACGCCCCGGCGGCATTCGAAGCTCACGGAGTACTAATCCCGGCCCGCGAGCTTGTCGTGGTGTGATGAACAACCACGAGTTGCGCGCCGCTCTTAGCGAGGTAGCCG
>JAADHX010000338.1 GCA_013151655.1 Actinomycetota bacterium | reverse complement strand
AATCAATGTCACCACGTCACCGGCAACTGTCGGAGGAATTGGTCCTCGGCTGGCTTCGGGAGCCACCGACCACCAAAACCGATTCGACCTGGCGCAACTGTTGATCGACGAAGATTCGTTCTTGTACGCGAGGTGGCTACGAAGCCGGGCCCGGAGCTGACTTCTCGAAAAGACCTAGTTCGCGATGGAAATCTGCTGCCGCAGCACACCAGCCTACGGCAGACGGATTACCTGGCCAGCCTGGATGGCGGTACCGCCATTCAGATCTATCAGGGCATCGACGTAGGTTGAGATGCCTGTCGCACCGCGATATGACTCGGCGACGGACCACAGCGAGTCGCCCCGTTCGGCCAAGTGGATCGAAAACGTCTGCTGACCCGACGGTACCGCCGGAACAGTTTCGGAGGCCGCGGCAGGACGGCCTCCGAAACCGAGAAGAGCGCCGAGCGCGGCCACGGACGGAACAACGACGATGACGAGCAAGGTCGCAGTTGCCAGACCCACGACAATGCGCCTCAACCTATAGTTCGGTTCAGTACCCAGGTCCGAGGGTGATTCGAAGTTGTAGCTGGTGTGCAACGTGACGGTCATTTGGTGTCTCCCCCAGAACGGGAACAGGCTTTGAGTCTCCAGGAACCCGTTCCCCTTGTTGGATGTCGTCGAAACACCTGTTCGGGGAACGAACGTTCGTTATTCAACCAGCTACTTCGCCTTCTGTCAACCCGGTTGCGGAGAAAGAACGAACAACCGTTTGCAGTACAGGTGTTTGACTTTCGATCCGCACCTACCTACAGTGTTCGTATGGCCCCAAAGATCAGTGATCGCCAACGCAGCATTCTCGAGTACATCGAGAGCCAAATTCGAGAACGCGGCTATCCCCCGTCGGTTCGCGAAATTGGTGACGCCGTCGGGCTGAATTCGCCATCAACGGTACACAGCCACCTCAACACGCTGCAGCGGCTGGGCTACCTTCGCCGCGACCCCACCAAACCTCGCGCGATCGAGGTCCGGTACGACACCAACAGCGGTGTTGTCATGGAACGCAGGCCAAGCCGCCACGTACCCTTGGTTGGCGATGTTGCAGCCGGAACCGACGTACTCGCCGAGGAGAATGTCGAAGAATTGCTTCCCCTCCCGGTCGACTTCACCGGCGACGGAGAGTTGTTCATGCTGCGGGTCCGCGGCGATTCGATGATCGAACTGGCCATCCTCGATGGTGACTTCGTAGTCGCCACCCAGGTCGACCATCCGGCGAATGGCGACATTGTCGTCGCCGGAATTCCCGGCGGCGAAGCAACCATCAAGACATACAGTCGCTCCGGAGCCGAGGTCACGTTGACCCCCGCGAACTCCACGATGGAGCCAATGACTTTCAACGCCGATCTGGTCGAGCTGTATGGCAAGGTCGTTACGGTGATGCGCCGCTACTGAGTGGCTGGGGGCATGGGTCTGAATCGCCCGTCACTGACCCGACGGCACTCCCTGCGATTGTCAGTCGCGAGGTGGGGCCCAAGGTGAAGACTGCTCGTCGCGTGGGTCCGAGTCAGGCGATGCCACCGAAGGTGGCGAAACCGGCCGAAAATCGGGTAGAGGTAACGGGCGAACCGCAGGCGTCGAACCGACACCAGCAGCTCCCGTAGTTGGCGGAGGCGCGGGGAACCCCGGGGGTCCGGACGGCCACTCAGCTACTTCCGGGCCGCTCGGAGCCGTCGGCTGCCACGGTGAGGGTTCAACGTCGCGCGCAACAGTTCGTCGACTTCCAAGAACCAAAAAGAGACCTCCCATGACGAATCCGACAATGGCAGCACCTATGGAGCCCCACCGCATGAGCCAAACACCATCGTCGGGGTCTCGTCCGATCGCTATCGCAAACTCAGCGCCCTCAACCGGGCCAACGGTTAGCACATGGTCTCCAGAAACCTCGATCTGAACCCGTCGGTCAGAGTTCCCCGTGAAATCGCCCGTGTCATAGTCAAGTCCGGTTGACGATTCGAGTTCAACGACTTCCCCAGATGGGCCACGCAGAACTAGTTGGACCGCTGGCGATTCGCCGGTTCGGTCGTAGACCCCGCTTGCATCGCAGTCACCTCGGACAACGTCGAGTTCGCCAGTGGTCTCGATATAGAGAACGAATTCGCCAGTTCGGTCGAAGTTCAGCGTCGTATCGCACCCGACCGGAGCGCGCGCAAATCCGGCGATGTTGGCCTCGTACATCCGGTTGGCTCCCAACCACAGCCCTAAGGCGACTACCAGGAAACCGACAAGCAGCCCGACACCGAGAGCGAGTTGCCAAGTGCTCCTCTTCGCCAGCGGTTCAACCGTTGGATCAACCATTGGATCAACCATGGCTAGCCAATCGGTCGGCTACCAGCTGAACACGATCGTCGGGTTGCACCACTGCTACTCGGATGAATGGTGTGCCATCCACACCGTAGAACTCGCCGGGACTGACCAGCGCACCTCCGTCACGGGCCAGCCGTTCGGTGTACTCCCATCCGTCGGCAACGGGAATCCAAAGGTAGAACGCGCCATCTGGCACCGCTACCTGCTCACCAGACCAGTCAGATAGCACTGTGGCCAGCAGATCGAGGCGCGACTTGTATCGCTCCCGTTGGACCGCGACGTGCTCGTCATCATCGAGCGCGGCAACGCCCGCCGCCTGCGCTGGGCCCGGAACCATAAGACCAACGTGTTTGCGTATCTCATGGAGATAGGACACCAATTGTGCGTCACCCGCGTAGAACCCGACTCTGACCCCGGCAAGATTGGACCGTTTGGAGAGCGAATGCACCGCTACTACGCCCTCCAGCCCGCTCTCGAGGATCGTGCGCCCCGGCCCACTCCACGTGAACTCGACGTAACACTCGTCGGAGAAGACCGGAACCTCGCGTTCGCGCCCCCAGTCGGCAACAGCACCGAGATCTTCGAGTGCGCCGGTCGGATTGCCAGGGCTATTCACCCACAATGCCAGGGCGCGTTCGGCATCGGCCTTATCTATCGAATCGAGGTCGAGGCGACCATTTGGAAGCGACCCTACGGGAACCGCCCGACAGCCGGCCAGCGTTGCGCCCATTGCGTAGGTCGGATATGAGAT
>JAADHX010000327.1 GCA_013151655.1 Actinomycetota bacterium | reverse complement strand
GCAACGCCGTAAATCATGATGGCGACGATCAGTCCGAGTACCAGCAAAGAGTGTTCGCCGGTGCTGCCGTTCGCGATCACCGTGTCCTACAAGATTTCAGTCGTCGGTGTCGTGCACGAGAAGGAGCACCTGAGACGCGACAATCGCCGCGCCGATCATCGACATCCAGGAACCAATGGGTACGCCGAGCACCAGCAGCGTCGTGCCGAACGCGAGAGCAATGGGTCGAAGACTGGCCGTTGGGTAGACACCGACGACGCCTGTCGCATCGGGCGCATCGCTGTCTTGGAGATCTTCGACGCGAGTGCCGTAGCGGCGACCAAAGTGCCAGGCGAAGCCAGCAATCAATCCACCGAGACCTGAGGCCATCAACAAGGCGACGATGCCAGCGGGATCGCCACCAACCGCCAAGTAGATCAGGCCGATCGCGAGGAAGTACACCGTCACTCCCGTCCACAGAAGTGCTTCAACCTTCACTCGGCATCACCCCACGTCGGAGTCCGCAGATGAGGCAGCGTTCGCATCATCGGCAACATCGGCCGCGACCGGCCCCGCGAGCGGTAGCCAGCGATCGTCAAGGCCCTCACGAGCCATCCATGCCTCAGCAACACCGGGAGCGCCGACGTCGTCATGATTGATCCAGCGGAAATCAAATACGGGTCGTTCTGACCTGATCGGTGGGATCCATTCGAAGTTGTGTTCGACGGGTGGTGAGGTGGTCGCCCATTCGAGTGAGTAGGCGTTCCAGGGATCGGCTCCGGCGTTAGCCGGGCCCCTGAGTGACTTGACGACCGCTATCAGGAACGGCACCATCGATATGAGCAGAATCACGTAGCCGGCCGTGGCGAGTTGATTCCACAGTTCCCAGTTGCTGATCGGTTCGTAGTCGGGGACACGCCGCGGCATGCCCTCGCGGCCGAGAAGGTGCATGAAGAAGAACGTCATGTTGAAACCGATCATCAGCAGCCAGAAGTGCCACGTTGCCAACCGTTCGGACAACATCCGACCGGTGACCTTGGGCCACCAGAAGTAGATACCGGCGAACAATGCAATGACCACCGTGCCGCCCATCACATAGTGGAAGTGGGCCACGACGAAGAACGAATCGGATAGCTGGAAGTCGAGTGTTGGCGATGCGAGCATTACGCCGGTCACTCCGCCGACGACGAACGTCACCAAGAATCCGATCGCGAACTTCATCGGTGCCTCGAACGTGATTGCACCTCCGTACATCGAGCCCATCCAGTTGAAGACCTTGACCCCCGTCGGGATAGCGATCAGTGACGAGGTGAGTGCGAAGAACGTGACGACGACCTCGCCAGTGACGAACATGTGGTGTGCCCACACAGATGTGGAGAGTGCACCAATGGTGAGCGTCGCGAAGATCAAACCCTTGTATCCAAACACCGGTCGGCGCGCGAAGACCGGGAAGATTTCAGTGACGACGCCGAAGAATGGAAGCGCAACTATGTACACCTCGGGATGACCGAAGAACCAGAAAAGGTGCTGCCACAAGATGGGCGACCCACCGTCGGTTGGTACATAAAATTTGGTTCCAAATTGTCGGTCCGCCAAGAGCATGAGCAGAGCTCCCGACAGCACGGGGAACACGACCAGCACCATGAACGCTGTGACCAGTAGGTTCCAGGTCAAAATCGGCATGCGGAACAGAGTCATGCCAGGCGTGCGCAGCATCGTGATGGTCGCAATCACGTTGACGGCGGTCAAGGTACCTGAGGTTCCCGTGAGGATGATCGCGACGATCCACATGTCGGCGCCGAGCCCTGGGGAGCCGCTTGCACCCGAGAGCGGCGGGTAAGCGAACCAGCCAAATGGGGCGGCTCCGCCGTCGGCAGCAAAACCGAACAACATGACCGCGCCACCAATCACATACAACCAGAACGAAAAGGCGTTGAGGCGTGGGAAGGCGAGGTCTGGAGCGCCAATCTGCAGCGGCATGATGTAGTTCGCCAGGCCAAACCCGAATGGCACCGCAAACAGGAACACCATGACGCTGCCGTGGATTGTGAACACCTGGTTGTAGACCTGTTCGCTGACCACCTGTTGACCCGGTGACGTCAACTCGGCTCGAATGATTCCGGCGAGCCCGCCGCCGATGGCAAGGAAGGTCAGCGATGCAACAAAGTACGCTACGCCGAGCGCCTTGTGATTGGTGGTGGTCAACCATCCGACGAGCGTCGTCGGGAGACCTGTCCCCTCTTGGCCGCTCGGCCCGATAACACTGTCGATAGAGACCAGGTGGTTGGGATCGTCGCCTCCGAGCGTGACAGTCGGCGCAGAGGGTTTCCGGTCGATCGTGGTCATACGTCTTCCTCCTCAGGCGTTCCCGACGTGACGACACCGCCGGCTTCGCGCTGTTGCTGTGCCCACGCCTCGAACGCATCGGGCTCGAGCACACGTACCGAGAATCGCATCTTCGCGTGCGACAGCCCACAGAACTCGGCGCATACCCCCGCGTTCGGGAATAGGCCAGTGGTGTCTGTCATGTCGACCGAGAACTCGGTCGGCGATCCGGGAATGATGTCGCGTTTAAATCTGAATGCGGTGATCCAAAACGAGTGCACCACGTCGAGCGACTCAAGGCGAAACAACACCGACGAAGAAGAAGGCAGGACTAATTCGGGGATGTCCTCACCCGACCCGACGACTCGCACGCCGTCGTCAGGGTAATCAAACTGCCACTGCCACTGTGATGCGATCACCTCGACCACAAGATCTGGGTCGTCGTCGACTTTCACGATGGCCTCCACCGTGACGACGGTTATTGCGAACAAAGCGGCGATCACCAAGAACGGAATAATCGTGTACAGCAACTCCATGCGGATGTTGTACTGATTCTGCGAAGGCAGATCATCGTCACGCTTGCGGAAGCGAACCACGATGAACAGCACGAACAGCGCCACCGACACCGCGACTGCGATCGCGATCCATAGGTAGATATCCCAGACCCACTCGGTCTCATTCGCTTGGTCGGTTATTGGGGGAGCCAGCGCGATTCGCGAGGTGTTGAGGATCACGGCGTCACCGTCGATTCGTCGGTTGCTTGGTCTGCGGTCTCGGAGGTGGCCTCATTACTCGTTTCGGCCTCAGCAGTGCCCTCCGATGGCTCCGCCGCGGCGGCCAACTCGTCGTCGGAGGCGGCGTGGTATCCGCCGCCTGCGGTACGCACCACGGGTCCGCGTCGTTCGGTGCGATCTGGGCCCGGACGGTCGCGCAGCGAGATACAGATGTGTCGCGTCACTAAGAATGTGATCGGCGGCAAGACCAGAAACGCAATTTGCAGGACCGTCGTTACGCGACCGACCGATATGTCGAACGTTCTGGCGACAATGTCTTGCCCGCCGCCAACGAACAGGATCGACACAGCCATGATCGAGGCGGCGCCAAGTGCCGTGCGGATCGGCACGTCTCGCGGGCGGTCAAGAAGATTGTGATCGTCGTAATCGCCTGTAAATTTACGGTCGAGCCACGGAATCGCATAGAGGCCCCCAAAGATGATCCCGGCGACAACAACGCCGGAGTAGAAGATGTTGTTGATTACAACGGGACCGATCCGCGTTTCCCATGGCGGCATCAA
>JAADHX010000270.1 GCA_013151655.1 Actinomycetota bacterium | reverse complement strand
GGTCGTCGTCTGCTGAACGACACCGACCCGACCCTCGTTGACCGTACTCCTTACTCAATCGATGAAGCCGAGAATCTAGAACTCAGTCCAACCCGTTCGCGATTCACCTGGCGGGGATACCAGATCGAGTTGCTTATTCCGGGTCGATTCAACGTGGCCAACGCCATTGCTGCTCTGCATGTGGCTGATCAGCTTGGGTACGACATAGCGGATGCCGCGGCCGGTTTGGGGTCAGTCGAACGGGTTAAGGGACGATTCGAGGCCGTGAACGTCGACGGAGCAGACGTCGACGTTGTTGTCGACTATTCACACAAACCCGACGCCCTGATCGCGATGTTGTCGGCTGCTCGTGAGGTTGGGCATGGACGGTTGATCGTTGTGTTCGGTGCCGGGGGGGATCGTGACCGGGTGAAGCGCCCGCAGATGGGGCAGGCGGCAGTTCGCGGCGCAGATCGCGTCATCATCACTTCGGACAACCCTCGTCATGAGGATCCCGACGCCATCATCGAAGATATTCTGCGCGGCTGTGAAGGCGACGGGTCAGTCACCGTGGAGCCAGATCGCGCCAGCGCAATAGCGCTAGCGATTGCCCAAGCAGCTCCTGGAGATCTTGTCGTCATCGCAGGCAAAGGACACGAAACGACCCAAACTGTCGGCGACCAGAAGTTCCCGTTCGACGATGCTGCCCACGCTCGTCGGGCGTTGGAACGGCGGGCAGCCACCGGCCAAAGTCGGCCCCAGGTCGGTAACCAGTGATCTCACTTCTGCTCGCATCGACAGTATCGATGTCGGTGTCGTTGGTTGGCACCAGATGGCTCATTCCGTGGCTTCAAGCCCACGGTGTCGGTCAGCCAATACGTATCGACGGCCCAGAGGGTCACCGCACCAAGGCGGGGACGCCGACCATGGGTGGCATCACCCTGGTCATTGGAGCCGTGGCCGGATACGCAGTCAGTCACATCCGTTCCGAGACGATATTCACCAATAGTGGCATCGCCCTCATTCTTGCCATTATCGGGGCCGCGGCAGTAGGTCTTATCGATGACTACCTGAAGGTCTCACAAGTTCGCAATCTCGGTCTCAACAAGAAGGCCAAGATGATTGGCCTTCTGACGGTTGCCCTCGGGTTCTCGGTGTTGGCCGTTACTTGGGCCAATGCATCAACCACTTTGTCGTTTACCCGATTCGACTCGCCCGGGTGGGATCTGGGTCAGGTCGGCTGGGTGGTGTGGTCCGTGTTTGTCATCTTGTCGATGGCCAACGCCGTCAACCTGACTGACGGGCTCGACGGATTGGCCGCAGGCAGCGGCGCTCTTGGTTTTACGGCGTTCGTCGTGATCGGCTTCTGGACGTTCCGCAACCCCGACATCTACCAAGTCTCGCACGGGCTTGACCTAGCGATCGTCGCCGCGGCGATGGCGGGCGGATGTGTTGGGTTTTTGTGGTGGAACGCACCGCCTGCTCGCGTATTCATGGGCGATACCGGTTCGCTCGCGATCGGAACCGCGATGGCCGGGCTGGCGCTCCTGCTCGATACACACTTGTTGCTGTTGTTGATTGGTGGCCTGTACTTCGTCGAGACCGTTTCGGTGGTGTTGCAGGTAGTGAGCTTCAAGAGCACAGGTCGGCGCATCTTCAGAATGGCTCCGATCCATCACCACTTTGAGCTAGGCGGATGGCCAGAGACCACAGTTCTTATTCGCTTCTGGATTATTAACGGGCTGCTCATCATGTTGGCGCTTGGAATGTTCTACGCCGACTTCATTGGTGTAGGGGGCCTTGAAACCAGTGGTCTCATCCCATGACGAGCAGCGATCTCGGTTTGACGGGCGGCTCGGAGCCAGCTTCGATTCTTGTTGTAGGCCTGGCTGTAACTGGTCGAGCTGTGGTCGATGCTGCGCTGCGCCGGGGCCACGACGTATACGCGTGCGACGATCGGGCAACGGACCTGGCGCGGGTGGCGGCGGCCGATCGGGGCATCACGCTAGTTGAATCGCCAGACGCTGCGAAGTTGGCCGAGCTGGTTCGGGGTGCCGACATGGTGGTTCCGAGCCCAGGAGTGCCGCGCCACCACGACGTCTACGCGATAGCCGATCAGCTCAGCATCCCGATCGTTAGTGAGTTCGATCTGGCTGCGGCATGGGACGATCGCCCGATCGCCGCCATCACTGGGACCAACGGAAAGACCACCGTCACCACCTTGGTGACCGGCATGTTGCGGCGCAGTGGCATCGCCGCAACAGCCGCGGGAAACGTTGAGACCCCTCTGGTGGAGGCCATCGACAGGCCCGACAACCCCCGCACCGAGGTCTTTGTGGTTGAAGCTTCTTCGTTTCGCCTTGAGCGCACAGCTACGTTTGCGCCTCGCGTTGGTGCCTGGCTTAACTTGGCTGCCGATCACCTCGATTGGCATCGTGACCTTGAGCAGTACGCACAGGCGAAGGCCAGGATCTGGTCTGCGGGTGGATCAGATCGAGTAGCCGTGATACCAACCGATGATCCTGCCATCGCGAAGTTCGCGGAAGCGTCTGGTCGCAGGATCCTGACCTTCGGTCTCGAAGCCGGATATGCCAACTGGGCCGGCGACGAGTTAGTTGTGGGCCAAGACTCAATAGTCTCGGCCGCGGATCTCCCGAAGCGACTTCCTCACGATCTACTTAACGCCGCCGCCGCCGCCGCTGTTGCTCGCGAGATGGGCGCAAACACCGACGGGATCAAATCTGAGCTTGTGGCTTTTGGTGGGCTCGCGCACCGCATGGCGCTGATTCAGTCAATCGGTGGCGTCGATTGGTACGACGACAGTAAAGCCACTACCCCCGATGCCACTATTGCCGGGGTCGGGGGCCTCTCCGACGTTGTTCTAATCGCCGGTGGGAGCGAAAAGGGTCTAGATCTATCGGCCCTGTCGTCTCTTCATGATCGCCTCACTGCGGTCGTCGCCATCGGCGAAACCGCACCGGCTGTCGTCGATGTCTTCACCAGCGACCACGGTTGTGGAAACACGACGGTTCCGGTCACCGTGGCCGAAACGATGGCCGCTGCGGTGGTAACTGCCTCAGAGCTTGCCGTCAGGGGCGGCGCGGTCGTGTTATCGCCCGCTTGTGCCTCATTTG
>JAADHX010000267.1 GCA_013151655.1 Actinomycetota bacterium | reverse complement strand
ATCGGCAAACAACGCCGACGCGGCCACAAGACCACAATGCAAGCCAGTCAACCGGCCACCAAGATCGATCAGCGACAAGGCACGGTCCCGTTCGGCATCCAGCTCGACCGAATCGAACTGCGACTTCTGATCTGACCGACTACGTAACTGACGTATTGACATGACTACTCCTGAGGGCAAGTTTCTCTCTTGATCAACAGGGGAAGTCGATTGCACAGGTCGTGCTGTAGGCACGAGTTTACTGAGGGGGTGGGACGGCCAACTTCAAGCCAATCTCACCACTCTCAGTCACAGAATCCGCCAATCCCAACCGAATTGTCACTTAGACGGCGCAACCGCGGACGCGCCCGGAACTCCGAGCCACCGAAGCACAAGCGCACCGATGGAACCAAAAAATCTGCCCCGTTGGGACTCTGGTGCCACGTATTCGGCCTCGATGGCAGGTCTCGTCAGTGAGTAGGTTTACGAACTCGCTCTGTTTCTTCGGCGTCCCATCAAGGAAGTCGGCCCGGCCCCCATGGCCGAGTCTGGCCGAGCACGGGTGCAGGTCCAGGGCCGAGTCCTCACAACAACTGTCACAACTCACGGGTCTCAGCTCAGCTGGAACGTCATCGTTGGCGGCCTTAAGGGGAGCAATTTGACTTGGCTGGCCGACTTAGCTACGGTCGAAATCGTCTGCTGAGGGGCTTGGACGTTGTCGTCCGCCAGTTGCAAGGGACCGGGGTGCGAGTGCGGCGAATCGGATCGAGAATCGTTAGCCGTGCAGGCCTACTTGCTGCTCTGGTTCTTGCTGCAGTCGGTGTGACGATGGCAATGACCATTCCGGCGACAGCTGATCAGAACGAAGATCAGGTCAGGTTGGGCCAAGAGTGCGCCTCGCATTTGAATCGGTCAGCCGCGACGATGACTAGTTCTGGCGGCGCCAACGCATCCATTTTGGTCTTGAGCCGCGGCCAGTCGAGGACCGATGTCGGGAGGATCCACGTCACAGATGGTTCTCCAAAGATGATCTGGCGAACCCCGGAGGAATCGGGATATCAGCTAAGAGCGATTCATTCCGACGGGACAATCATCTCCACGTTTTCACGCCCGCAGTCTCATCTGGGGTCGAATTGGTGCGCCGAGGGGCATGAGTGGGAATCGAGTCCCGTGTTCCCGTCAGTCGGCGAGTGGACTATCGAGCTGAAGTCGGCCAGTGATACCTGGGAGTTCGTCATAGTTTATGAGTCGACGGGGTAGCCGTAGCGTCTGATCGACTAGAGCCAACGGTGTACCGAACAAGACGAATGTCATTCCTACGGACCCACGTTCATAAATTGGCCCGGGTGGGGGTCTCCTAGGTGGGCACCACGATTCGCTAACTTAGGGAGATGTTTGAAGCCGCTGAACAGTTCGTAGTGTCGTCGAGGGTGGAGTATCCAAGGTGATCGTCGCCGCGCCCGACTGGTTTACCAACACCTACCTTGGCATCGAGGTCGAGCAGTACATCGGCCTCGGAGTACTCGCAATCATCGCGACGGTGACGCACTTCGCGCTGTTGCGTGTGATCGCGCTGGTCGTTCGGCGTCGATATACCGGCGACGAACTTACCTTTTGGGACGGTAAGCGTCGCCTACTTAACCGGGGCATCCTGCTGCTCTCGATCGGGATCACACTGCTAGTCGGGTTCCCGACGCTCAATTTCGATCCCGATGTCGAGAACGTCGTGAATCAGGCGACCAGTCTGATCGCAGCCGTTGCCATCCTCATGGTCGCCTACCGCGCTATCGACATCGGTGTGGCGGTGCTGGCCAGACGCGCCAGCGAGACCGAAACGATGCTCGACGACAGCCTGGTCCCCTTGTTGCGAACTTCGATGCGCCTGTTCGTAACAGCAGTCGGCATCCTGTTCGTTCTACAGAACCTCGATGTCAACGTCTCGTCGCTCGTCGCTGGCCTTGGTTTGGGCGGCCTTGCCATCGCGCTGGCCGCACAAGACACGGTTCGAAACGTCCTAGGTGGAGCCACGATCTTCGCCGACAAACCGTTCGAGGTTGGCGACTGGGTCGTCGTCGACGGGGTAGAAGGCACCGTCGAGACCGTCGGCTTTCGTTCGACTCGGGTGCGCACGTTCTACAACTCGCTCGTCAGCGTGCCTAATGGCAACTTGATGAATGCCGGGATCGACAACATGGGTCAGCGACGTTGGCGTCGGTACAAGACCACGCTCGGGGTCGGCTACCACACCACGCCGGATCAGATGCAAGCGTTCGTCGAAGGGATCCGGGCCATCATCCAGGCGAGCCCTGGGATGCGTCAGGACTACTACATCGTCGAGTTCCACGGCTTCGGGTCCACCAGCCTCGACGTACTCGTGTATTGCTTCATGGATGCGGCCGACTGGAACGAAGAACTTCGCACCCGGCACGTCCTCAACCTCGATATCATGCGGCTCGCAGAAGCGCTCCAGGTCGACTTCGCCTTCCCCACACAGACCGTGCACATCGCAGAGATGCCGGGTCAGTCCCAAAAGCTACCGGACGTCCCCGATCGGGCCGGCCTCCGCGAGATCGTCAACTCGTTCGGTCCGGGTGGAAAGCGCGGCCAACGCATCGACCAGCCAATCACCACCGGACACGAGAGTGTGCTCGAAAGTCCCTACGCCCAAGCCGACGAAGGAAGCTGACCATCCGCACTCATACGAGCAGTCCCGAACGAAGTTGGTTGTCCCACCGTGCAGCCGGACATCGTCGGAAATCTCGAACGACGATCATCAGCATGGATGTCAACGTAACCTTCGCGGACATTGCCACGTCAACCGTTAGTCGGCAGCGTGAGGCGTATCGCGGAGAGCGGTGTAGCTCCAGCACCGCGGCTCGTTGATCGTTGGAGCACGCGACCGACGAGTAATGCTGCGGACTCTGCCGGAGGAAGTCCGAGACGAAGCGGCGCTAGCGACAGTCGTGACACGGCAACTGACTTGGTATTGCTCGAATTCTCGTCCAAGGCTGGAAGCGGTGCCTGAGTGCCGATCGGCGATCTTGAAAGTGAAGTCGATGGCTCAGGGTCGGTTCACAGACGGCTTGTCGGACATCGCGGGCGAGTTTCCGGGGCCCACGTAGACGTGAGGCGCTGCAGG
>JAADHX010000225.1 GCA_013151655.1 Actinomycetota bacterium | reverse complement strand
GGCGGCTTTTGGTTTCCACCGCTATCGCTGCCATCGTCGTGATCGGCGCTAGTCCTGCCTTAGCCGACGAGTTCGCAGTCGGAATCTTGATCGAACCCGGCCTCGAAGGTTCTGACGGCGTCGCGTTCATGCAAGGCTTCCAGCTTGCGGTGGACCAATCTCCCGACGTAAGCCATCCCCCCGGCGTAGAGGGTGGAGACCATCTCGGAAGCATGGATGTCGTGTTTGTGATTGCCGACGGTATCGGCGCCGCCGATGGCATTGTCGGCGCTGCCCTAGACATGACCGACACCGAACAACTACCAATCATCGTTGCCCATGTCTCGAACGAAGCTCTCGCAACCATCATCGGTCTGACCACCGATTCTGAGACGGTTCTGATCGCGGCCTCGAACGCCGATGCTGGCGATTTCGGCGAATCCGTATTTCTATTCGCGATCGATGGCGGCACGGCGGCGATCGCGCTTCTCGATGATCGACAGCCAGGCTTTCGGGGAGCTTTCCTAGCTGCCTACGGATTCGAGCCAACGCCGCCTGCCATGCAGGGCTACCTAGCCGGGCGTCTGGTGGACATTGGAGTTGAGGCCACCGATCGCGATCCATACGACACAGAGACGTTGATGGCCGCCCTCCATTCTGCAGTCGGGGATGGAGCGCCAAACCGAGCGCAGAACAATGACTCAGCTCTGGAACCAACCGCCGCTCAGTCAAGTCAAGAGGAGCAATCTTCGTCGGGGCTACCTGCTCCACTCGTTGTCGGAGTGCTAGCTCTGCTCGCCATAGCCAGCGCGTGGATCGTCTTCGGTCGCGTGAACCGCCGTGACCGCCGCTAGACCAGCACGTCGAACCGTACTCCAGAGAGCGGCTGGGCTGACGATTCTCATCGGGTTAGGCGCCGGGTGTTCTGCACCAACCGGAGAAGTCGTTGACCAGCCACCGCCAACTCAAACGAGCCCACCACCACTATCGGCTCCGCAGTCGCTTCCTAATAGCAGCAACGATCCATTCACCATCGTCGAGTTCATAAGCGCCACGCCGTCGACGGCCAACCCTGGTGACCGAGTCCTACTCTCGTACGACCCACTTGGTCGGGGGCGCAGCTGCTGCGTTTCCGTATTCGACATCGATGATCCTGAACGCCTGCTATACGTAATAACCCTCGCGCCTCCAGGGTCCGACGGACCAGGACGACTCGATGACCGCCGACTACCTGGCCTGCCTCCGTTGACACACCCTGACGTTCTATTTATCGACCCCGCGGGCAATCAAATACACCTACCCGACGACATCAGGCCAGGCACATACGCGTTATGCAACTCGATTTTTGGTAGCCGGGAGAATTGCTTCGTCCTCGCAGTCACCGACTGACGCGGCATGATCACCAACAAGACCCCGCCTCAGACTACGCGTCGAGTTGCCTCAAGTGCTTCGGAAAAATCTGCTTCGATAATCTCGAAATCCTCGATGCCAAGGGAGACCCTGACCAGATTGTCCTCAATCCCAAGCGCAAGGCGTTGCTCCCGAGGCAGTTTCCGGTGCGAGGAGTTAGCGGGCATGATCACGATGGTGGAAACATCACCCAACGTCGGACCATAAGGAATATTCGCTCCGGCCTCGATGAACGCGTCGGCATGACGCCAATCTCCCCTCAGAACGAAGCTGACGATCGTGCCGGTGCCCTGAGGCAGCATCCTCTGAGCTAACTCGTGGTCGGCGTGGCTCTCCAGCCCCGGATAGTGAACCTTCGAAACCAAGGGGTGAGCTTCGAGAAATCTGGCCAGTTGGCCCGCGTTGTTTTGAGCCTGGCGTAGTCGCAAGTCGAACGTGTGCAGGCCCCGTTCGGCAAGCCAACAATTGTGAGGGCTCGCGTTAAAGCCCATTGTGGCCACCAGGTCGCCAATCGAGGCTAACAATTCCGCATCGTTGGCCCCGAGGTAACCAAGGTTCAGGTCGCTGTGTCCCGAGAGCATCTTGGTGACCGAGTGCATTACCAGATCGGCGCCGTGGGCAAGTGGGTTGAACAGGTGTGGAGTGGTGATGCTGTTGTCGACCAGAAGGAGTGCGCCGACTCTTTGGGTCGCTTCGACGAGTGCTTCAAAGTGGGTGACCCGTAGCATTGGGTTGGACACAATCTCAGTCAACACAATCCGCGTGCCTGGTGTAATTGCCTCGGCGAAGGTGTCTGGGTTCGATGCGTCGAAGGTGCGGGCCGGAAATCCCAGCCGTGGTAGCTCCTGGTTGACTAGCTTTAGTGAACGGCCGTACAGCTGGGAAGCCGCGGCGGTACTGTCGCCGCCACGGAGCACGGCTAGGAATGACGCGCTAAGGGCCGCCATACCCGATGCAGTCATCACCCCGGCCTGCGCCCCCTCCATCCATGTGAGTTTCTCGGCCAGCACTGTCGAGTTGGGATGACCATCGCGGGCGTAGTCAAACCCCTCGAGCTCACCGTCGTGAACCGCCTGCAGTTGGCTGGCAGACTCGTAGTGGTACATGACCGAGTGCGACAGAGGCGTCGCCAAGGGACGGCCGGCATTGTCTGGTGTTACAGCTCGGCGAACAACGGAGCGTCGTGATTCGTTCATGGCGGCAATCCCCTTGTTCAGATCGACCAGTCCAGCACGACTTTGCCGGAGTCGCCTGACCTCGTGATCTCGAAGCCCTGCTCGAACTGTTCGGCAGGTAAACGTTCGGTGATGACCTGACCGATATCAAGCCCATCTTCGATCATGATGATCATTTTGTACCAGGTCTCAAAGATTTCACGACCGTACACACCCTTGATTGTCAGTGCTTTGAACACGATACGCGACCAATCCACTTGGGACTTGCCTGCCGGGATACCAAGCATGGCGATCCGACCGCCCATCACCATGGCCTCCACCATTTGGTCGAACGCCGCCGAGTTGCCCGACATTTCGAGGCCGACATCGAAACCCTGCTTCAGGCCGAGCCTGTCGGTAACTTCGCCCAGATCGGTGGTGGCCACGTTCACGGGCTCGACATCGGCGACGGCCGCGGCCAGATCCAGCCGCTGCTGATTGACATCGGTAATTACGACATGGCGAGCGCCAGCGTGCTTGGCCACCGCCGCGGCCATGATGCCAATCGGGCCTGCAC
>JAADHX010000048.1 GCA_013151655.1 Actinomycetota bacterium | reverse complement strand
TCCAAGACGACCAAGCTCATCGGAGCCGAGATCTCCGGTACGCGCCGTCCAGTCGCCTTCGTTCATTGCATCGGTGGTTCGGGTGAGCACAGCCAGGCGCCGCAGCACGTGCCTAGCCAGCCACCAGGCGGTGGCCATAGCAACAATCAGTGCTACAGCCACCGTCGCTACCACCAACCACAGCAATGGCCGAAGGGCGCCAACAACCAAAGACTCCGATCGCGAGGCGGCAACGACAATACCGAGTTCGGAAATCTCGGCGGTGGCGGTTATCGACCCGCGGCCGATGGCCTCGGCTTCTGGTATCGGCCCGGCGAACACAAAGTCTGCTGGAACCAACGCCTGTACGAACAGATCCGAGTCAGCAAGACGCTGGGTGAGTTGGATCGAGTCAGACGAGAGCACCGCTGACCACGGCCCGGCTCCTGCTCCGACTCGCGGAGCTGGCTCGCCTTGAGCCCACCTCGACGGGCCTTCAACCACGGTTCCGTTCCGGTCGACGATCGCAATCCCGTCGAAGTGCTCCCACCAGGTGGAAACAGCGACTAGCGGCTCAGCAAAGACATCAGCATCCTGGGCCAGGCGACCTTCGACAGCCGGAAGTGTGAGCCCACTCCACTCGGCGACCGATTGCAGTTCGTCTTGGGCGATGTCGAGCCGCCGCGAGATCTCCGCTGCCCGAAACTCGGCCTCGATGCGGGCCTGCTGATTTGCTTCGTCGATTAACGATGCTCTGGCAATGAGGTAGGCACCAATGCCAAGCACAGCCAAAGGCACAACGATCAGCGCGGAGCTGACAAGTATCTTCTGGCGCAGGCTCACTGGTTAGGTCTCGTACTTGGTCACGATCGGGATGTCGAACTATCGCATTTGCCAGCCACGGGCGATGCTACGTAATGGGCAGAACCGGAGTTAGCCCACTCTATGCACTGCCGCGGCGACGAATGGTGTTCAAGACGGCGAAGGTTACCGAATAGACGCTCGACCCCTACAGCGTGTCGCGACCTCTAGTCTGACTGCTTCGGCTGCTGCCGCCTTCGCTTGGTATCGGTCGGGACTTCGCCCAAACCGTCAGGTGCCGTCGTATGAACCGAAACTCCAGATGTTGCCAGCGCGATCTCGAACGGAGAAGACGAGACCTTCGTCGTAGCTCGCGGTTCCGATGGGGTTGACAACCTCGAGCCCCGCGTCGACGCATCGGCGCCAGACTCCTTCAGGGTCGGCAGTTATGACGTAGAGCGAATCGTTGCCGGTCTGACGCTGGTTGTACCGACGGTGGTCAAGCCCGACGCTCGTAACCGAAACGATGCCTCCCTCTGGCCAACTCAGCTGGGAGTGCACTATGACCGACGAATCGGTCTCGTCGGGAACTACCAGCCGACGCTCGAAACCAAACACCTCGACCAACAGATCAATGGCGTCAAGGGCATCCTCGTACACGACGCCAGCCCAGATTCCCCCCTGCGTGGGGCTACGAACCTCGAACCCGTGATCGCCGGCATTGTACGAGTCGACATCGAGCCCTTCGACCGAGGGTTGCGACAAGTTCCACCTATGCCCGAAGGGATCAAGTACCGTGGCCATCCGGTCGCCGTGAGGTTCGTCGTTGGGTGGTCGAAGCCCCTCGGCCCCAGCCGCTAAGGCATTGGCATAAACAGCGTCGACAGAGGGCACTGCCAATACCATCGCCGCCGATGTTCCGCCGAGGCTCCTTGGCGCGACTGCACCCATTTCTGGGTGCTCGTCGGACACGTAGATACTCACCGAGCCAATGGCGACCTCGGCGTGTCCAATACGTCCATCGTCGCCAACGAATCGGTGCACTTCAGACGCGCCGAACGCGGCAGCGTAGAAGTCGAGCGCGGCCGCCGCGTCGTGAACTGTCAGGTATGGCACCAAGGCCGTCACCGGTTGGGCTTGGGTTGAACGTTGTTCAGTTGCCGCGCTCATAAAGCGCCTCCCTTTAATCGGTGGAATTGTTGGTTCGATGCGCCTCGCCAATTGGAGCGAGGAGGTAGACGCCGATCGTTGGTCGGTTCCGGCGGCGCCAAGTTCGTCAACCAGCCGAACTCGCAAGTTTGTGGCGAATTGCTCACGAGGACGCTGCGATTCGATTCTGCGGGCCAGTCGGTCGAATGGATCAGTCATCATGCGTCCTCCCCATAGAGGCGTCGAAAGGCATGGCGTGCTCTGACCAGAAGCGCTTCGGTTGCGTGGACGGTGCGACCCAAGTGGTCTGCCACCTCTCTGACGGCGAGGCCATCGAGATATCGGAGCGTGAGTGCGCTGCGATGGTGAGCGCCAAGTGCCGCCAGCACCTCGTTCGAACGCATGACATCGAGTACAACCTCCCAGTCGTCCGACAGCGTCGGCCCGTCGACGACGGCCAGGCGACGTTGTTCAACCTCTCGATGTCGCCAGTGATCGATCAGTTTGTTGCGAGCAACGCTGATGAGCCATGCCACTGTCGGAGCTGGTTTTCGCCCCGACTGAACCGCCGCTACCGCGGCCATGAATACCTCGGACGTAAGGTCTTCAGCCAAGCTGACCGAGCCGCACCGAGAGACCAGATAGCCGTACACGTCTGGTAAAGCCGTGTCGTACAGGAGCACCAAGGCGTCGGGCCCACTGCCTCGCATTCTGTTGCCAGCTATGTCTGGAGTCTCGCTCACTAGTTGTTACATCGTGTCAGCCGGAGAACTCCAACGCCCCTTTGGGAAGTTTCGCTAAACGCGTACGTGCTCAGCTATAAGGCCCGCCGAGTGTTTTTCCGGGACTTCCTTCCGCTTCTGATTCGCTAGGCTCGTCGGGCCGCTCGGGCTAGTGGGGCCTCGCCTACCGGCTCGGCCTCTAGGGTGCCGTCATGAAGATTCGTGTTGGATTTGGGCTCGGAACCCGCACTCTTACCAATCACCACGAGACGTTCGACCCGTTTCTTGATGCCCTCGAAGAACTTGGCTTCGACTCATTGTGGATGAGCGAACGCATCGGTGGCGAGGCTCCTGACCCGATGGTCGCCATGGCTTATGCCGCCGGCCGCACCAGCCGCATCAAGTTCGGTACCAGCGTCATGGTGCTTCCTGGCCGGAACCCAGTGCTGGTGGCCAAGCAGTTCGCCAGCCCTTGGATCGACTCTCTGGCGGCCGGGTGCTGCCAGCATTTGGTCTCGGCATCCGCGATCGCCACGAACAGATGGCTTTCGGCGTCGAACGCACCGAACGGGCCGCCTGGTTCGATGAAGCCCTCCCGCTCATTCGTCGGATGTGGGCTGAGGACTCAGTCGACCACAGCGGCGAGCGGTTCCAGTACGAGGGGCTGACCGTTGTACCTAAGCCCATTCAGAACCCCATCGAGGTGTGGCTTGGCGGCGCCGCACCGGCCGAACTACGCAGGGTCGGACGTCTGGGCGATGGCTGGTTACCCTCGTTCTGCACTCCAGCCATCGGTGCCGCGGGATGGAAGACCATCAACGAGGTCGCCGAACAACACAACCGATCGCTCGACGACGACCACTTCGGAGCGCTAGTTCCCTACACACACGGCGAGCTTCCAGCGCCAACGATCGAGTTGCTCAAGAGAAGGGCACCTAGCGTCGACCCGTCAGAAATCGTCGCTTCTGGGTGGAACGGGCTGCGCGAACTACTCGAACGTTTCATCGAGGTTGGTGCCTCGAAGTTCGTGCCGGTGCTGGTAGGCGAACCGGCCGACTGGCCAACCGAGTTGCAAGGCGTGGCCGACGCGGTTCTCGGGCTTCACAACTAACAGCAACGTCGTGTCGCGAACACGACGTTGGCCGGGCAAACTTGGTCATGCCCGAACTGCAGTACGACCCAATGTCGCATCGCGAGAAGATCGATTGGCTGCTCGAAACCAACGGCTTTGGAATCGAACCGGTCAGGGCCGTTGACGACCCGGCCAGCCCGTTCCCCACGTACTCGTACACATTTGGACTCGAAGCACTAATCGGTCACCCCGAGATATGTGTCGTGGGTTTGTCGCCGGCCGCCGCGAACGGTCTACTCAGTATGGCTGTGAACATGCTGCGCAACGAGATGCTTCTGCCGATTGACCAACCGTTCGTGGGCCTGCTCGACAACGATCTAAGGGCCATGTTTGTGACCACGAACCTCGATCAACACGGGCATCGGTTCATTACGCCGCCCATCATCTATGAGGACCAACCGTGGCGGATGGTCCAGTTGGTATGGCCCCATCGCACTGGCGTGTTCCCTTGGGAGGACGGTTGGCCCCACGAAATGCGCCTCATCCAGCCGGTACTCGACCGATGAACGAATCCCACGACAACGAATCAGGTTCCGACCCTGACAATCCCGATGTCGGCGACCTTATAGCCGTCACGCCAACTCAGCCACGGAGACGAACTGCGTCGGCAAGCGCACCGATGTTGGCGGGAATGATGCTTGCCGTCGGCGAAATCATCGAACCGGAGAAGACCCGCGTAGAGCTTCACGCCGAAGCCGCCGAACCCGTCGACGACGATTTCGACCTCGATTTCGGAGCTCTACCGCCACTCAACTAGTCGTTACCCCTAGCCGCGCTAGGGGGTGGCGATGGCAGTTTTGGTTGCGTCGAGCAATCGCACCAAATCGGTGGGCGCTATGGCTATCTCAAGGCCTCGCCGCCCCGCGCTCACAAGGATTTCGTCCCACAGATCGACTGTCTCGTCGACAAAGGTTGGCAGACGCCGTC
>JAADHX010000429.1 GCA_013151655.1 Actinomycetota bacterium | reverse complement strand
AGATTCGGAGTCGATCTTGTGCGGCGCCCCAATCGGGCGGGAGGAGTGCCGGTACCGTCTGGTGCCAGGTGCGAAGGTGAGACTCGGACATTCGAGCCCCGTATTTGGTCATCGCGGCGGAATGAACGTCACACGCGATGAACCTGCCGATGGCACCTTCGACCTCGACGACCGTGTGTAGGGACCCGAGTTGAGTGGGAGCGTTCTGCCACGGGACTTTCATGACAGGGCTTCGCTGTTGATCGGCAGGGCGGCGAGGTCGCCTACGAAGAGATCGAGAAAAGGGGCGAAATCATCAATCGAAGTAGCCGCAGAGAGTGCACCTTGGATCGACAACGAAGCAATGCCGTGAACACCGGCCCACAGAACCCCGGTGAGCGTCATGGGGTCGAGGTTCGCTCGCCATCCTGCAGCCTGGGCATCTGCGGTGATGTCGGCCAGCTGTTCGAATGCCGCCCGCGAAGCCCGAACGTAGTCGGGCTCGTCACTGTCGAGGAGTTCCGGGCGGAACATAAGTTCGTACGCGCTGGGGTTCGACGTGGCGAACTGAACGTAGGCGGTTCCGGCCGCGGCCAACCGATCAAGCGGGCTGTCCGCAGCGAGCTGGACTGCGGCAGCCAAACTCGTCTTGAGTTCGTCGAAGGATCGTGCCGCTACAGCCGACAGCATCGCTGCGAGGGAGGCGAAGTGGCGAACGGGGGTTCCGTGAGAGACCCCCGCGCTTCGCGCTATTTCACGAAGCGTGAGCCCGTACAGCCCATCACTTTCCAGATGCGAGATCGCGGCGTCGATCAGCTTCACTCTGGTAGGACTCATGTTGACATCGTAAGCACCGTTGGCTGACAGTGTCAACATGAGCCTTCGAAGCGAGCCGCTGGAGCTTCGGCGACGGAGTTGTCGAGGACGACCGCTGACCGAGCAGGCTCCACACTCCATCGGGATCTACGCTCGCGCGGTGTCTTCGAGGAACATTTCGTCGTGCGCGAAACGAAGCTTCTCCCGCGAGACGGTTGACGGATACCCGATTGGCATGAGCACAGTTGGCACAAGCGTGCTTGGCAGGCTGAGAATCTCGGAGTAGCCGCCGGGGTCGAAGCCCTCCATGGGACAGGAATCGAATCCGAGTGACCGGGCACCGTTGATGCCGTTTGCGAGGGCTAGAAAGGTTTGCCTCTGCGCCCAGGAGAGGCGCTCCGTCCCATGCAACTGAACGGTGAAGTCTCGAACCGCGCCTATGAACGCCTGGACGGTGTCAGCGGGTATTCCGCTGCGAATGGATTCGTCCTCGAGTTGTGCGACTAGAGCTTCGAGGTCGGTGTTGGCACAGAACACGAACAAGTTCGAGCAAGTTGTGATCTGAGGTTGATTCCAAGTTGCCTCAGCGAGGTCTCGTTTGCGGGCATCGTCCTCGACGATCACCGCTCGCCATGGTTGCAGGTTGAATGCGGAGGCGGCGTGGCGAATGAGGTCCTGTAGGGCACGGACCTGGTCGGCGGGGACCTTGCGCCGATCGAAGTGCTTAGTGGCGGTACGGCTCATTACAACGTCGTGGAATGCCATGTTTGCTCTCCTGGCCTTGATGGGGGAATTTGGGGCGACTTGGCCGCCGTGGGTGTTGGTGACAGCGGAGAATGTCGTCATTCGTGTGTGCTCCTGACTATGGGGATCTGCGGGCGGCTTGTTTGTTGGCGGCAGGACCGTTGCGGCCATCGGCCGAGGTGATGATCAGGACCTTCCGTCATGGGTTGCTCTGTGCAAGGTGACGCAGCGTCTCGGTTGAGCCGTTGGTTCCCAGTTTGGAGTTGGGGGAAGATCACGGCCGTGGCGACCAGACCGACGCCGACGAGCTGCAACGGGGCGAGGCCCTCGCCGACGATGACCCAGCCGGCGGTCGTAGCGACCAGGGGGCTGAGTAACCCCAAGAAGCTGGTGATGGCGATCGGAAGAGCTTGGACTCCTCGGAACCAATTGGCGTAGGCGAGACCGGTGCCAATTGTGGCGAGCCAGGCGAACCCTGCGACGTTTGTGCTGGTGATGGTTGAAGGAAGGCCCTCGGCTATCAGAACGACGGGTACTAGGACGAGTCCGCCAGCTGTGAGTTGCCAGCCGGTGAATGTGATGAGGTCGACGGGTCGGCCCCAACGTTTCGTCAAGACAACACCAGTTGCCATCGACACAGTTCCGGCCAATGCTGCGACGATGCCTATGGCGTCGAGGTTCGCGCCCGGCTCCAGGACCAACATGGCCACGCCGATCACTCCAACGACGCCCGCAATAGCCGTACGGCGAGTGAACGCCTCACCAATCAGAAGTGCTGCGACTCCGGCAGCGACGAGGGGCAGCGTCGCTCCAGCGGTTGCGGCCACACCTCCGGGGAGTCGGAACGCAGCGACGAACAACAGCGCGAAAAACGCCCCGATGTTGAGGACACCGAGGACCCCTGCGCGCCACCACCAATCGCCACTCGGAAGCCGCCGCGACCACAGGACGAACGCAAGACCGACCGGTAGGGCACGAACCATCGCGGCGAGCATGGGTCTTCCCTCTGGCAAGAACTCGGTGGCAACGAGATAGGTAGTGCCCCACACCGCCGGGCTCAGCGCCGTCGTTGCTGTCAGGACCGTTCTTGACTTGTTCCCAGGTTCTCTTGACATGAAGAGAACTCTACCGACTTATCTCTCAATGTCAAGATAAAGTTTCTCCACATGAAGAGATCTTTGCTATCGTGCGCTCATGGAGCCTGATCACGTCGACGACGTCCTGGCGCAGTGGAAACGAGAGCGGCCCGGAGTCGACGTCTCTGCGATGGCAATCATCGGTCGACTGAGCCGCCTCGACAAGGCGATCGATCGCCAGCTCGATGATGTTTTCGCCGAGCATGGCCTGGAACTGTGGGAGTTCGATGTTCTCGCCACACTGCTACGCACCGGTTCTCCTCATCAGCTCACGCCGGGTGAACTCCTGGATGCGATGATGATTACATCAGGCGCGATGACAAATCGACTCGACCGACTGGAGAAGCGAGGCTTCGTCGAACGGGCCAAGAGCCCCGCCGACGGCCACAAGTACTCGTCACTCTCACCGACGCCGGCCTCGCAACAGTCGACGCCGCGCTCGTCGAGCACGCCGCCAACGAGCTTCGCCTCGTGGGAGCCCTCAACAAGACCCAGCGCAAGCAACTCGTCGAGCTGCTACGGATCCTGCAGCAAGACATCAGTGAGCAGCACGCTGAGGGGGGCTAAGCAAGCAAGTGCGGGTCCGGGACACAAAACCAGCAACCTGGATAGTGCAGCACACACCTCTTGTCGCGCGGAGTCGCCCGCTCCTAGGCGGCTCTGGACACCATCCTCAAGGGGCAAGTAGGTCGGGGCAGGCCCGCTGATTTTGTCGGGATCCGCGTAGTCGGGTTGAGCGAGGAAGATTTCGGCGATAGCGGTTGCTTTGTCGAGCTGACCGGTGGCCCGACGCAACGAGTCGACGGTTACCGGGGTGTCGACACCAGGGTGTTTGGTGAAGGCCAGGTTGTTCGGGTCGAGTATCCCGGCCGAGATGCTCGGGCGAATCTGGATTTCGCATCGGCAGGGATTGGTTTCGACCAAGAGTCCGCAACGATTTTCGATCACCGATCGCATGGTTCGCCGCGCCCGCGCCAACCGCTGGCGAAACGTCGCTGGAGTAATCTCAAGGACATCGGCCGCCTCGACAGCCGAGAATCCGACAAGGTCGCCCAGCAGGTACGCGATCCGGTGGTCCCGGGTCAGACAGAGAAGCATCCCGTGAGTGCACCCGAGCCGGATTTCGCTACACAGTTCTCGGTACTCGATGTCGCTTCCGACCTCGGGTTCGCTGCCTCCCAGATTCGCGTCCAGCCACTTACCGAACGGCTCGGCTCCGGCGACGGAGTCTTCAACAAGCTTGCGCTTGGAGGCAAGCAGATGACGTGACGCGATCGTGTAGACCCAGGTGGTGAACTTCGCCCTGCCTTCGAAACTGCCGAGATTGGTGATGACCTTGACCATGATGTCCTGGGTGACATCTTCGGCGTCGGGGCGGCTCGAGTAGAACCGCAACGACAGGCGGTACACGAGGTGCTGAGTCTCGCGACACAGCACCTCGAGCGCGTCCCGATCTCCGTCGGCGGCCTTGGCGGCCAATTCGGTGAGATCGAGATCGGCCACCTCAGGCGACCACGGTGGCGTGGTCCATGGAAACGAGTTCGGACATGTGACGAAAGTACAGCTGACACTCCGGGTGTTCTGGTACTTCTTCGGCTGCCTTGTTTGCCGCTTCAAGAGACGTCCACTCGACGATGTCCATGAACTCGTCAGGTCCCAGCCGCACGAGGCGGCTGCCGACGAAGGCAGGGTACGCGCCCGAGATGTGTTCGATCGCTCCTGGGCGATCGGCGAGCATCGCGTCGACGTTGTCGGGCGACACTTTGAACCGCGCAAGTTCAAGGGTGATGGCATTGTTCATGTTCTCTCCTACTGTTTAATTTTACCTCTACTTAGAGTCGCGGAAAGTCCGTGTGTGACAGATCTTGTTCGAAAACTCTGTTGGGCCGGGCCGTTGGTGCCCATATGTACTCGTGGAGATCGTTGGTCCGCAGGCGCGCAAGGGCGAAGGCTCAGTCGCTGGGTTCTGTCGAGGGCGACAACGATGCCCCACGAAATGGCGCCGAG
>JAADHX010000142.1 GCA_013151655.1 Actinomycetota bacterium | reverse complement strand
CGTCGAGAACCGAGACATTGGTCCAGCCAAGATCTGCCGATCTCGTCGCTGCTCTTTGAGCCAGGTCCGTCGATCCATCATCGCACCAGACGAGCCGTGTGCTTCGCCGCGGAACGACCGACCCGAGCATCATCTCGAGTCTTGAGAGCGGAACACACGCGGCGTGAAATAGGTGCGAGTTGAAGTAGTCGCCTTGCTCTCTGGCATCGAGAAGGGCGAGCTCTTTGCCATCGGTCAACCAGGCTCGCAGGGTGACCGCTTCGATACGTGATTGCATCAACAGCCCTGGAGATTGGTGCGGCCCTCACGAATGCCACTAGTGCTCTTGAAAATCTTCCACTCACCATTGTCGGAGTCGTAGTACTCGCGGCCGTCGAGGCGTTCCAAGGCCAGGCCATAACAGTGAAAGTTCAGCGCCGTGCCATCGATGTGAATCGAGTGAAGGTCGTCAGGCAGCATGGCCACACCCGTTCCGGACTCGACGAGGTGATGGTCGACCTCGGCTACTCCGCCTTCGTCGGTGCGTTCGTAGAAACGGTTGAGTTCCTGACCATCGAACCCAACCACAACGGCCCAAGTGGTGTGGTTGTGGGGCGGCGTTTCCACATGACCGGAGCTGGCCTGGGCGTAGAGGGCGAAGCGGTCGTCGGTGTCTTGGGCCAGCCGATACATGAAGCTGTTCTCGTTTACCGAGTCGTCTGGCGTCGGGAAGTCCGTCAGCGGGAACAGCTCGCGTTGGCTGCTGAGTTCGACCAGGCGATCCCGGATGGCCTCCACCCCGGCTCTGGTTACCCCGAGTTCGGCCTCAATCTCTCTGATTTCGTCCATCGCCGCGGCGACAGCTTCGGCCCGGGCCTGGCTAACTGAGTTCTCTTCCATCCCTCGACCGTAGTGGTTCTTGGCCACCCGTGAGATCTGGCGGCCGTTCGTCGGCCTCTGCAGCGGTCCGCTGCGAAAACTACAGTCGAACCATGGCTCCGTCTCTAAGCATCAACCTGATGCCGACCGCTCCGGTAGCCGAACTCGTCGAGCTAGCGGTCCTGGCCGAACAGAACGGGTGCTCTCGCTGCTGGGTATACGACGAGGGGCTTGCTACCCGCGACGTGTATGTGACGCTCGCTGCGATCGCGGTTCGAACCGGCTCGATTCCGCTCGGCCCTGGCATCACCAACCCCTTCGTTCGTCACCCTGGCGCCACCGCGACGGCCGTCGCCACCCTCGACGAGATGTCCGCTGGGCGAGCGTTTCTTGGTGTCGGAGCGGGAGGTGGCCTCACCCTCAACCCCCTCGCCATCGAACGCAATCGACCCGTGACAGCTGTGCGGGAGATGGTGCAGACCCTACGCCGCCTTTTTGCTGGAGAACGTGTCGACCATGATGGGCACGCGTTCTCGTTTAACAATGCGCACTTAGAATACGCCCGCCCTGCAATCCCCATCTTCATGGCCGGACGAGGCCCGCGGATGACTCGGCTTGGCGGCCAACTCGCCGATGGGTTCAACCTTTCCTATATCCACAAGTCTTTGCTGGGTGAACATGTTCTGGCGTTACGCGAGGCAGCCGGCGACCGACAATTTCTCGTCACGTACTCGACGATGATCGCGACGAACGAAGCCGACATCGAGGTCGCTCGTGCCCAACTGAGCTTTCGGCTGGTCGACAGCCCTGATTCGGTCAAAGAACTCATCGGCATGACGCCAGACCACACCGACGCCATTCGCGCCAGCTTGGCTCAAGGTGGTCCCAGCCTTGCCGCCCAACACATCGACGACGAGTGGGTTCGCTCGTTCGTGATTACTGGCACCGATGCCGAGTGCGCCACAGAACTAGTCACACTGCTTACCGAACACAAAATCGATGAGTTTCAGCTACCGGTGTTAAGTACCGGCGACGCAGCGGAACTTGTCGAGCGCACCGCTGCGATGTTCAACCAGACCAGCGATTGACCTCGTCGACCATTACGCCCAAGGGTTCCAGCGCCCGACCTGCGGTGTGTGTCACCACATCGTCAAGCGATTCCGGCTTGTTGTAGAACGCGGGGACGGGCGGGTATACCACTGCCCCAATCTCGGCCACCTGAGTCATGAGGCGAAGGTGGCCGAGATGCAGTGGTGTCTCGCGCACCATGAGCACAAGCGGTCGACGCTCCTTGAGCGTCACGTCGGCGGCACGACTGATTAGGTCGGCCGAATATGAGTTGGCAATGGCCGAAAGCGACTTGATCGAACAAGGCGCAACAATCATTCCGGCCGTCGCAAATGATCCACTGCTGATTGAGGCCGCGATATCGCGCGTGGCATGAACCTGATCGGCCAGGGCTTCGACATCGGCCACCGATACGTCGAGTTCGATCCCGATCGTTGTACGACCAGCGGCGGAGATGATCAGGTGAGTCTCGATGCCATCCTGGCGTCGAAGAAGTTCGAGTACACGAACGCCGTACGTGGCTCCGCTAGCACCCGTAATGGCAACAACGATCCGGCGCGTCAAGTGAGGTAGTCAGCGAGGTCGACTGGCGCGTACGAAACTCGGGTTCCGTACTCGCGCCGCTCTCGTTTGTAGGTGGCATCGATTCCGACCTTGGTGCTGATGCCTCGTTGATCTGCGGTTGGATCCATCTCGTGGCCTTGAGCACTAGGCACCGAGAACACATCGTCTTCCCAATGAACACGGTTGGTGAGAGCCCACTGGATCTCTGACGGTTCGTACATGTCGACGTCTCTGTCGATCACGATGACGTTGCGGATGTTGATGTGCGCCGCCATGGCTGCCATGGCCAGATTCTTTGGACCGCCAGGGTTGTCGCGATCGATCTGGATCAGCGCCAAGAAGCCGTTGCCATAGGGCGGAATGTGGACGTCGGCGCCCGGGTCGAGATGACGGACGAAGCGTCGCAGCAGTGGTTCGCGGGGCAACACGTTTCCGATGTAGATGTGTTCGTACCAGCCGGGGATGATGGTCTGATAGATCGGATCGTTCCGCCACGAGATCGATGTGACCTCAACAGTTGGGCTGTTCCAAGGCTCGCCGTGGTAGCCGTGAAATTCGGCCAACGGGCCCTCTGAGCGCCGCACCGCAGGCAGTATGTGGCCTTCAATGACAATCTCAGCGGCGGCGGGAATGTCGATATCGACGATATGACC
>JAADHX010000498.1 GCA_013151655.1 Actinomycetota bacterium | reverse complement strand
AGTAGGCGCGTCGCGTTTCCAACTCCCAAAAGCAAGACACCTGTCGCATCAGGATCGAGAGTGCCGCTGTGCCCGACACGACGCTCATTGAGCTCGCGTCGCGCCACAGTGCAAACATCGTGAGAAGTCATCGCCGGAGGTTTGTCGACAGCGACAATTCCATGAACCGTGCTCGGCCGCCTACGCGCCATTCTTCGACTCTGGTTCAATTGCTTCGCCCGCCACGGGCTTCGCTTCAATCGCTTCGGCTGCCCCCGCCGCGGTCTCAATTGCTTCGGCTACCCCCGCCACTGTCTCAACTGCTTCGCCCGCCACGGGCTTCGCCTCGGGTGGAATGTCCAAGGTGCTGAGAATGTCCTCGATGCGGTTTCCGGTACCGACCGAACCATCGACCTTGAACTCAAGACGAGGAGTCCTGCGGATCCGGGCCTGACGCGAAACAGCCCGACGCAAGACGCCCACATGGTCCTCGAGAGCGCCAAGTGCAACCTCGCCGTCGTCGGCATCGACGAACACGACCGCCTTTTCCAACTCATTGTCGACCTCAACAGCCGTGACTGCTACCGACCAAAGGCGACGGTCGTCGATGTTGTCGATCTCGACAGCCAATATCTCGCGCATGAGCTCGCCGACCCTCGCCGATCGCTCGTAGTCTTTGCCGCCACGTTGATTCATCAGTCGATATCCATCCAATGTCTCGAACTCTGCACAACCTCAACGTCGGGGCGAGACCAAATCAGGCGCTCGACCGAATCCATGACCTCTTCGCCATGGTCAGGGTGGCTACTCACAACCGCCACACCCAGACACGCCCGCTGCCACTGATCCTGATGACTAGTCTCGGCCACCGACACGTTGTGTCGATGGCGAAGCCCGTCGATAACCGGACGCAGCGCACCACGTTTGTCCTTTAGCGACGTGCAGCCCGGAAGGCGCAGCTCGACGTCGAGCGCCAAGACGAACACGTGTGCCAACGCCGAGGTCAGACCCGCGGAATCTCGCGCTCATCGAATGTCTCGATGATGTCGCCAGGGCGCAGATCTTGAAAGTCCGACAGGCCAATTCCGCACTCGAAGCCGGTTGCGACCTCGCGTACATCTTCAGTAAAGCGACGCAACGACGAGACAGTGCCACGCCAAATGATGGTGCCCTCGCGAAGGAAACGAACCTTTGAGTTTCGGGTAATTACCCCGTTGAGCACATGGCAGCCAGCGATGGAGCCGATACGAGGAACCTTGAAGATCTCTCGAACCTCGGCGTCGCCGGTAATGATCTCTTCGTACTCAGGTTCGAGCATGCCTAGCATTGCATTCTCGATGTCTTGGAGCAGCTGGTAGATGATTTCGTAGTGCCGAACTTCGACACCGAGTTCGTCGGCCAAGGCGCGACCCTTGCGGTCGGCCCTGACGTTGAAACCAAGCAGGGTGGCGTTGGCCGCCGCTGCGAGCTGTACGTCGTTTTCGGTAATACCACCCACACCGCGGGACACAAAGGCAAGCTTGACTTCGTCGCGTTCGAGGCGTTTAAGACTCTCGACCAGGGCCTCGAGCGAGCCGTGAACGTCGGCCTTAACAATGAGGTTGAGCGTTGCAGTTTCGCCGGCCTGGATCTGTCTAAATATGTCTTCGAGTTTGGCCCCGCCACTTGCTGCCGCGGCTGCGTTGGCGAACGAAGCCTGTCGTTGCCAGTGTTCGCGAGTGTCGGCCACCTTGGAAGCGGTCTTTTCGTCCTGGGCCACGATGAACGCGGCGCCAGCGGCAGCGACATCGGACAAGCCAAGTACCTCGACTGGTGTCGACGGACCGACTGCCTTGAGCTGTTCGCCACGGTCGTTGATGAGGGCACGGATTCGGCCCCAAGCAGCGCCAGCTACTAGAGGCTGACCAACCTTAAGCTCTCCCCGCTGCACCAAAATGGTGGAAACAGGACCACGACCTTTGTCGAGGTACGACTCGAGGACCACGCCAGAAGCGCGGCCATCTGGTGTGGCCGTCAGCTCCGACACTTCGGCAACCAGCAGAAGTTGCTCAAGAAGGTCGTCGATACCAAGACTCTGAAGAGCTGATACCTCGACGGTGACGGTATCGCCCCCGTAGGACTCCGGAATGAGCTCGTGTTCGGCCAGTTGGGCCAGAACACGATTTACATCGGCGCCATCGCGGTCAATCTTGTTGATGGCAACCACGATCGGAACTTCGGCAGCCTTGGCATGAACGATCGCCTCGGCCGTCTGGGGCATGACGCCATCGTCGGCGGCTACGACCAACACAACAATGTCGGTTGCCTCGGCACCACGGGCACGCATAGCGGTGAACGCTTCGTGACCGGGGGTATCGATAAATGTCAACGACTTACCGTTGTACTCGACCTGATAGGCACCAATGTGCTGTGTGATTCCACCAGCCTCGTTGTCGACAACATTGGCGTTGCGGATGCGATCTAGAAGCAGAGTCTTGCCATGGTCGACGTGACCCATCACCGTGATCACAGGAGGACGGACGGTGCCGTCGTCGTCTTCGGACACGGTGTCGAGGCCCAGCATCTTCTGAAGGACTTCTTCTTGCTCGGCACCAGGATCGACGATGCGGACCGTCGCCCCGACCTCGACTGCGAACAGCTCGATCATTTCGTCGGTGAGTGACTGGGTTGCAGTCATCATCTCGCCCTGCTGAAGCAGGAAACGGACGACGTCGGCCGCCGAGCGATTGAGGCGTGGCGCCATCTCTTGTGACGTTGAGCCTCGTTCGACGACTATCTCGCCGGTTGGAACAGGAGCATCGGCTGGGGTGTAAGCCGCCAACTCCTGAGGCTGAAGTTCTTCCATATTGCGACGACGACGCTTCGAGCGACGAGGGCGACGAGGTGGACCACCAGGCCGACCGCCACCGCCACCTGGGCGACCACCGGCGCCAGGTACGGGACCGCGCGGCCCGCCTCCAGGAGGCGCACCGCCAGCACCGGCTGGGCGTGGTGAACGTCGAGCACCCGCGAACCCGCCAGCGCCAGCAGCGCCACCGGGAGAACGGCCACCTCTGCCGGCAGGCATCGGACGGCCACCCATGCCAGGAGGTGGTGGGATCGGCTTACCGGACGCAGATCGCGGCGGCGCGGGAGGAGGAGGAATTGACTTACCGTCGGCCGACTTCGG
>JAADHX010000278.1 GCA_013151655.1 Actinomycetota bacterium | reverse complement strand
GGCTTGGGTCGACGAAAGGTCACCCGCCGTCTCCATCCCAACCAGGCCCGCAAAGCTGGTCGCGACCAACTGCCCGGCGCCATCGGCAAGGTTGTTCACGGCGTGAGTAAGAACGCGCTTTTTGTCGCCTCCAGCGGCGATGGCATCGAGAACCAACTCGTCGAGACCCCGCGTTGTCAGCAGACCTACCTGATCGAGATCGGCGCCGGTTGCCTCCATCAGCGCCCGACGGCGCTGGCCAGGCAGGACGGGCAAACTAGCCCTGATCTCTTCGACCCACTCAGGATCTGGAACTAGCGGGACCAGGTCGGGTTCGGTGAAGTAGCGATAGTCGTTCGCTTCCTCCTTGGATCGCATCGAGTGTGTGCGACCATCGTCTTCTGACCAGTGGCGAGTCTCAAGAACCGGCGCACCACCAGATTCCCAGAGGACTATCTGACGTTTGGCTTCGTACTCGATCGCCCTCGCGACTGAGCGAAACGAGTTGACGTTCTTGATCTCGCACCGAGTTCGCAACTCGTTGGAACCGACTGGTCGAACGCTCACGTTGGCGTCGACCCGCATTGATCCCTCCTCCAAGCGGGCGTCGGAGGCACCGACGGCAAGAATGATCTGTCGCACTTCCTCGGCATAGGCGCGAGCATCCTCAGCAGACCGGAGGTCTGGTTCGCTGACTATCTCCAGAAGCGGAACACCGGCGCGGTTGTAGTCGATCAAGGAGTGTTCGGCGCCGGCCAATCGCCCACCGTCGCCACCGATGTGAGTTGACTTGCCGGCGTCTTCTTCGAGGTGGGCCCGTTCGATCCGAATGACGGTTCCGTTGGGTAGTTCGAGTTGACCGCCCACACAGATGGGTTGGTCGTACTGGCTGACCTGAAAGTCCTTGGTCATGTCCGGGTAGAAATAGTTCTTGCGGGCAAACACCGACGGCCTGATTTCGCAGCCGAGCGCCAACCCAAGACGGACAGCGTGTTCGACGGCCTTCTCGTTGAGCACCGGAAGCGAACCTGGGAGTCCGAGACAAACCGGTGTGACGTTGGTGTTCGGTTCGTCGCCAAACCGATTCGGGGCCGACGAGAACAGCTTGGTTTCGGTTGCCAGTTCGACGTGGATCTCGAGGCCGATGACGGTTTCCCAATCGGTAGAACTTGACGCTGTCATGGGGCCGCTCTTTCGACGGCGGCCGCGACTCTAAACATCATCTGTTCTCCGTTGGGTGGAGCCAACACCTGCACACCGACTGGCATGGAATGGTCGCCGGTTCCGAACGGTACCGACATAGCCGGGTCGCCACCAAGGTTGCTCGGAATAGTGCAGACATCGCATTTGTACATGGCGAGTGGATCAGATTTGTCGCCAAACTCAAATGCAATTGAGGGCGAGGTTGGAGAAATCAACGCGTCGACGTTCTGATAGACGGCATCGAAGTCGCGGCGAACCATCGTGCGAAGCCGCTGGGCCTTGCCATAGAACGCGTCGTAATAGCCGGCCGACAAGGCGAAGGTCCCGAGCATGATGCGGGCCTTGACCTCATCACCAAACCCGGCGGTTCGCGTGCGGATCATCATCTCCTGCACATCGGCACCATCGACTCTTAGGCCGTAACGAACGCCGTCGAACCGAGCCAAGTTCGAAGAAGCCTCGGCAGGAGCAATCAGGTAGTACGCCGTGAGCCCATAAACGACGGCAGGCACCGACACCTCGACGATCTTGGCGCCCGCCGCTTCTAACGCGCCAAGCGCGGCCGTCATTCGCTCGGCCACGTCGGGGTCGGCGGCATTGGCGAGCTCGGAGATCACACCAATCCGCAAACCATCGACACCTTTATCCAACTCGGGGAGCAACGCTGGTGCCGGGCTGGGGATCGACGTTGAGTCGAGCGGATCGTGACCGGCAATAACCTCTAGGGCGAGCGCCGCGTCTTCGACCGTCGTGGCGAACGGACCGATCTGGTCTAGCGACGATGCAAACGCAATAAGTCCGTACCGAGAGACCGCACCGTAAGTGGGCTTGACGCCGACAACACCGCACAGGGCCGCCGGTTGGCGAATCGAACCGCCGGTGTCTGAGCCGAACGACAATGCGGCCATGCCAGCGGCGACCGACGCAGCACTACCGCCAGACGACCCGCCAGGGACTCGGCCCAGATCATGAGGGTTCTTAGTCGGGCCGAACGCCGAGTTCTCCGTAGAAGACCCCATGGCGAATTCGTCGAGATTGGTCTTCCCAACTAGAATTGCCCCCGCGTCTCGAAGCCTGTCGACCACGGTTCCGTTGTACGGCGGCTTCCACCCCTCAAGGATCTTCGACGAACACGTGGTGTCGATTCCTTCGGTACACATGTTGTCCTTGAGCGCTATGGGCACTCCGGCCAATGGACCAGGATCGTGTCCGGACGCCACCGCGTCGTCGACAGCGCTGGCCTGAGCCAAGGCAACATCGGCGGTAACCAAGTTGAAGGCGTGGACATCGCCGTCGGTGGAACGAATCTTGGCCAGGTACTCCTCGACAACGGCCACTGCAGTGCTGTCACCGGCACGAACCCTGGTCGCGATATCGGCGACGGCCACTACTTTTCGCCCAGGATCGGGGGGATGCGGAAACGCTCGCCATCCTGGTCTGGAGCCTGAGCCAGCACGGCCTCCCGATCAACTACACCACCAACCGCATCGCGGCGGAAGACATTACGCAACGGCAATGGATGCACCATAGGTGGAATGTCTGACAGGTCAAGACTGTCGATCTCGGCTGCGTAATCGAGCACCGAAGACAAGTGGTCAGTGAAATGATCGAGAGCGGCCTCGTCGAGATCGAGGCGAGCGAGCGCTGCTACATGGGCTACTTCGTCGCGAGATAGCGCCGTCACGTTGTGACCGTGTCGATGAATTGAAGCGACCGCTCGATGATGAGACCTTGATCCTCGTCCTGGGTTGCGACGTGGAAGCTGTGGTCGAGGCTTACGCGCTCGACCGAACCCCCGTACACCTCGGCCAAGTGTTCGGAGTCGCCTGGGTCGACCACATGATCGTCGGGGCTGTTCATCAACAGCAGGGGCACCTTCACTTCGGCTAGTTGGCCGACCAGATCAACCAGGCCACCTTGTAGTGAAAGCAGCGGGCGTACCGGAGTTTCTTCGTAGGCAACCTCGA
>JAADHX010000328.1 GCA_013151655.1 Actinomycetota bacterium | reverse complement strand
GTTAGCGGGAAACGTCCGCCCGCACACGTTTCCCGCTGACAGGACTGGGCTTCGGGGTTTTGCTCGAATGTAGTGAGAGCGAAACCCCGGTTTGCAACCGGAGGTTGCTGCTAACGACCGATATTGGCGGTTTCGATGGCCAGGTCGTTCTCAACCATGGCTTGGACCAGTTGCCGGAACCCGTACTCGGTAGTCCAGCCCAGTTTGTCCTTGGCCTTTTGTGGGTCACCGATCAGGAGATCCACTTCCGAAGGTCGCATGAAACGTTCGTCTTGGCGGATGTAACGCTCCCAGTCCTCGATACCGGCAGCCTCGAACGCAAGCTGACAGAACTCACTTACCGAGTGCGTCTCACCAGTCGCGACCACAAAGTCGTCGGCCTCGTCCTGTTGCAACATGGCCCACATGGCCTTCACGTAGTCGCCGGCAAAGCCCCAGTCGCGCCGAGGCGTGAGGTCGCCGAGAACTATTTCGGTCTGTAGTCCGAGCTTGATACGAGCGACTGCGTTGGTGATCTTGCGGGTGACAAATTCGATACCGCGGCGAGGCGATTCGTGGTTGAACAGGATTCCTGAGCACGCGTAAAGGTCGTATGACTCGCGGTAGTTGACCGTCGTATGGTGCCCAAAGACCTTCGCCGTTCCGTACGGCGAACGTGGGTAGAACGGGGTCAACTCGTTTTGTGGCGTTTCGCGAACCTTGCCGAACATCTCCGAACTCGATGCCTGGTAGAACCGGATCGGGTTGTTTGGGCCACCAACAAGCCGGATGGCTTCAAGCAGCCGAAGCACGCCGAGGCCGGTGATGTCGGCGGTCAACTCAGCTTGTTTGAACGACAGCGCTACGAAGCTGATGGCACCGAGATTGTAAACCTCGTCGGGTTGGCAATACTCAAGAGTGGCTATGAGTGAGGACAGGTCCTGTAGGTCGCCGTTGATCATCTCGACGAACGGCAACTCCCTCTGAATGATCTCGGCCTTGGGGTTGCGCTGACCGCGAACCATTCCATAAACCTTGTAGTCCATCGTGTGTAGAAACTCGGCAAGATATTGACCATCTTGGCCGGTGATTCCAGTGATGAGAGCGGTAGGCACGAGGGACCTCACGAGGGGGTTCGAAGACGACCGCAAAGAATAGGAGGGCCGCTGGTGATCGCGAGTGATACTCGCCCAACTATCGATCACCGACTGACTTGTATAACTCAGCCATCTTGGTGACCGAGGTGCCCCAGTCGAAGTCTCTGGCTCTCAACCGACCCCGCTCAACCAGTTGACTGCGTTGGTCATCGTCGGAAAGCAGGTCGATGAGCGCAGCCCCGAGTTCGTCGGCATCGCTTCCAGAAACCAGTCTGGCTGCATCGCCGGCAATCTCGGCCACGGCTCCCCCACTGCCCGCCACAACCGGCACTCCATGAACGAACGCCTCCAAGATAGGCAACCCGAAACCCTCGTAACGGCTCGGATGGGCGATGACCGCGGCTGTCGAATACAGCTCTGCGATTCCAGCCTCGTCGACCCAACCAACCAACTCGACCCGACTCTGCGCATCGGCCGACAACGCGGCGACACGCTCGTTAATCGCGTCGGAGTCGGGGCCTTCAGCCCCTGCGATAACCAGCCGAACATCGCTGTCGTAGGCTGCAACGGCGGCAAAGGCCTCCACCAGAAGTGGGAACTGTTTCCGCTCGATTGCGGTGCCAATCGCGACAATCTGAGGCGGCCCAGAAGCAGAGTCTTGGTTGTCGAACACTTGGACGTCGCCAAACGAAACCCCTGGATACACAACGTGGGCGTCTGCTCCGTAGCGCTCCTTGAGCTCATCGGCGACGAACTGCGAGATCGTGTGGAGGACCACTCCCCGCTCGACGGCCAACCGAATGGAGTCATCGAACCGGCGAATGTGTTTTCCGACCAAACTGGCATCGTGCACGAACGACAGGTCCATAACAGTCAACAACGTCGGCGCGGTGGCACTCGGGGCAACGTGGTTTGTGGCGTGAATGAGATCGGGCTGGTCGAGCCACCGGTCGACCTTGGGCCGATCCCACTTTCGCCAAGTACGCGTCGCTATCGAAGCCGGAAGCGGCAAGGCCACGGCGAGGACACCAGCTCCGGTTCGGTCGGCCCACGAGAGTGTGTAACCCTCCATGTCGAGGTCGGGGTTAGCCCTTAGCCCCCTCCACCAACCCTCAACAACCCTCGCTACACCCGACCGGACACCAAGCAGCGGGGTGAGATCCATCGCAACACGCACGAGAGACGACGCTACGGCAATCTGGTGACCAATGCGTCACCGATCGCGGTGGTCACCCTTGTTGGCGCCCACAGCGATACCCTCGCCGTGCATTGTTTACGAGCCGGAAGTGCGATGACCAATACCTCCTCAACTCCTGTGGGCTCAACTCCTGTGGGCTCAACTCCTGTGGGCTCAACTCCTGTGGGCTCAACTCCTGTGGGCTCAACTCCTGTGGGGCCAGTCGCAGAGACCTCGTTCCAAGACGTAGTTGCCGAAATTGTGGCCGAGGCCAAGCGCCGCCGCGATTCTGGCGAGTACGCGGCGGCCGATCTTGAGCGTCTCGATTCAGAGTTTGACCGGTTCGCGCCGCTCACCTATCGACGAACGGGCATCGATGGGGCCATTCGTGCCGTGGAGTCGGCCTCGTTCATCAATGTAGACGTAGCCACCGATGCCAGCCGGCGCCCGTTTGCCATCGTCAAACAGACCGTCAAAAAATCAACAGCCTGGTATCACCTGCATGTGGCCCGCCAAGTCACGACTCTGGGTATTCAGGTCACCCGGCCTCTACGAATGTTGGCTAGCGAGCTCGACGAGCTACGAGATCGAGTCGCCCAGCTAGAAACCCAAACCGGTCCCTACAGCGAACTTCGGGCCGAGCTCGCCCACCACGAGTTTGGGCCAGACAATGTGAGCGCCAGCGATCTCTCCCAAGCATTGGAAGGAACAGCCGGGCAGATCATGGCCCACGGGATTGAGCCCGTCACCGTCGAAGCTCTCATCGAGCACGGCATCGATGCTCACCTCGTGGCCCAGCTTGATACCGACAGCGACGGACTCGACGCATCAGGATCGGCCGATGTCAGGCTGGCCGAAGTTGGTGCTTACCTCCACGGAGTCGCGGACGGTGTGCTCGGAGCAATT
>JAADHX010000322.1 GCA_013151655.1 Actinomycetota bacterium | reverse complement strand
ACGTCTTTGACGATGCCAACTTCAGAGCCGATGCTGCTGATTTCGCCGCAGGCCTCGCTCATGGGCCAACCCTGGCTTTTAGGTACATGAAAGAGAACCTCAACCGCGCCCTGGTGTCAGACCTCGCGACTTGTCTCGATGCCGAAGCCGCGGGCATGACCCGAACCGGGCAAAGTGCAGATCACCGCGAAGGCGCCACCGCCTTCACTGAGAAACGACCGCCACATTTCGAGGGCCGTTGACCATCACCCGAGTTCACGTCAAGGCCGACGCCTCAATCGCAGAGGTGGTTGCCGACACGATGTGGATGGCTGGAGCGGCAGGGATTGAAGAACTCGGAGCCGAAGACGCAAATGGCCCGATTGTTCTCATTGGCGCATTCGCAGATCCACTTGCGGCCCAAGCCATAGCTGAGCGGTGGTCGGCGGACCTTGAATGTGTCGACGAGTTCGCCGGGCTCGACGAGTGGCGACGGTACGCCACTCGAGTCTCCGCGGGCAGGTGGACTGTAGTTCCACAATGGCTGGTTGTGCCGGCCGACCAGACCAACTCGGCGTGCATCGCTATCGACCCAGGCCGAACGTTCGGTTCCGGGTCACACGTGTCGACCCAGCTGCTGCTCGAACGGATGGACAAGATCGTTAGCCCCGGCGACCGCGTCGTTGATCTCGGCTGCGGAAGCGGAGTGCTGTCCATTGCCGCCGCCCGCTCGGGAGCTAACAAGGTTGTGCCCGTTGACATCGATCCCAATTCGGCCGCGGTGACCGAAAGCAACGTCGAGCTCAACTCTGTTTCCCACATCGTCGGACCAGTCATCGCGGCGGTGCCCCAGGCTCCAAAGGCCGACGTCGTGATCGCAAACATGCTGGCTCGCGACATAACACCTCTGCTGCCGACCGTGATCTCAGCACTATCGGTCGGAAGCAAGTTTGCAACAGCTGGGCATCTGATCAACCAGCGCGACGGCATTGTTGCGCACTGCGGACAGCTATCGGTGATCAGTACCGCCTTTCGCGGTGACTGGTCGGTGCTGATTTTCGCCAAGCTCGCTCTTCGACCATGAAGTCGCACAGATCATTTGTCGCCTTTGTTGCAACGACCACGCTTGGCTTGGCGGGCTGTGCCTTCGACATCGACGACACCCAACGAGTCGAAGCAGCCACAGCAGCGGTTCAGGCCGGGGGATGCAACCGGCCCGATCGTGGCACCGCCGTTGCCGTGGGGCCCGACACCTACATAACCGCAGCCCATATCGTTGCGGGGTCCGAATCCGTGCTGATTGCACTACCAGATGGCGAGTTCGAAGCGATCCCGACAGTCGTCGACACCGATGTCGATATCGCCATCCTGTATGCACCCAATCATGGTCAGCCATGGCTCGAGTTAGGGTCCGAGACTGTCGAAGATGTCGCTGCCGTGTCCGTGGTTCTTGGTGGCGCTCGCCTAGTGCCGACGGTTCTTCGCCGGATCGTGTGGACGACGTCGGCTGATATCTACGGGGAGGGTTCCGTCGATCGGCTCAGCCTGGAGCTGGCGTTAGAACCCGACTCCGGCGACTCTGGTTCGCCAGTTCTAGATCGCCGCGGTCGCGTGGTTGGCATCATTGTCTCCGACGTTGTTGGCGCCACGATCGCGTTCGCCGTGCACCCCCACGAAATCAGCCCCATTCTCGCTGCCGCCGACGGGCTCACCACCGCGGCCAGCAGCCGCTGCTAGAACAAACCAAAGCCAAGCATCGCCTCTGTTGGGCTTTGCCATCGTATTGTCATCTGATGGCCGAAACTCTGAACTGGTCCAACTGGTCTGGAAACGTGACGACTAATCCCACTGGGATAGTCAGACCAGCTGCCGTTGCCGACATTGTCGACGCCCTTGCTTCAACCGAGGGTGAGGTTCGCGCGGTTGGAGCTGCCCATAGCCACTCTGCGGTGGCGGCCAGCTCGGGGTTAGTCGTCGATCTATCCGACTGGGTCGGTGTGCTCGACGTGGGCTCAACTGACGCCACGGTGCGTTCGGGAACGCGCATCCATCAGCTTGGAGCGGCCCTGCGGTCGGCCGGTGTTTCGTTGTTGAACCAGGGCGACATCGACCGGCAGTCAGTGGCCGGCGCGTGCTCCACAGGTACCCACGGGACAGGCATCGATAACCAGAACCTCTCGGCCGGGGTACTCGGTGTCACGCTGATTACAGCCAACGGCGAGGTCATCGAAGCCAACTCGTCCAAGAATGCCGAGGTGCTCAACGCCGCTCAGCTATCGCTTGGCGGACTAGGCATCATGAGCAAGATGACCATCAGGGTCAGGCCCGCGTACCGACTCCACGAGAGAATTTGGCTCGAAACCGTCGACACCGTTCTGTCTCAGATCGACGTTTTGACAGCCGAAACTCGACACTTCGAGTTCTTCTGGTACCCAGGCCAGGAGCGGGCCATCTGCAAGTCTCTCGACGAAACCACCGCCGAGGTTTCGGAGCTTTCGCACTTACAGCACGAACGAGTTGGCTGGAGCGACCGCATAATCTCAAGCGACCGAACCGACCTGCATACCGAGATGGAGTATTCGGTACCCGCCGAGCTTGGTCCCGCATGTTTCGACGCTATTCGAGACCTCGTCGGCACCTCGTTTCCCGAACTCGTTTGGCCACTCGAGTACCGAACTGTCGCTGCCGACGATGTTTGGATGAGCGCCGCGAACGGGCGACCAACGGTAACCATTTCGGTCCACCAGGCTCGCGAACTCGACGACGAGTTGCTGTTCAGGGCCTGTGAGTCTGTCTTTGTCGAATATGAGGGTCGCCCTCACTGGGGCAAAGTTCACTACCTGGACGCAAACGTGCTCCGCACGTTGCACAACGACTGGGATGCATGGTGGGCCGTACGCGACCGTCTAGACCCCGACGGCCGGTTCCTGACGTCGTATCTGGCGTCCCTGCGCACCTGATCGGACCTTCCCCTCACCGCGAAGCGGCTCCGGGCGGCCGTTGCCAGATCAGGTGAGGTCTTTCGTTTAGACGATCACTTGGTAGTGCATCGGGTGTTTGTCCGGGACACTTTCCGCTCTTGATTCGCTGCGCTACTCGGGCCGCTCGGGCCACGGCCTCGCCTACCGGCTCGGCCTCCAGGCTTAGACGATCACTTGGTAGTGCTTGGTAGTGATGGGGCGTT
>JAADHX010000321.1 GCA_013151655.1 Actinomycetota bacterium | reverse complement strand
CCACGTTGTCCATCGGCGGCAGCGGCGCCACGGTGCAACTTGGTTCAAACAGTCTGCACGTTCCTGAATCGGTGTTCGAGAGTCGCCCCGCGCTTCGTGGTTACGACCAAAGAGAGCTCACTGTTGGGCTCCGCCCAGAAGACCTCGAAGACCCAGCGCTCGGTGACGGGGTTTCGGCGAACCACTCAGTCGACGCCGAGGTTGTATTGGTCGAATCGCTAGGCGCTGAGATCATGGTTCACTTCAATATCGACGCAGTCGCAGTCGACGCAGGCGATCCGGATGCAACCGACGAGATATCAACCGGCGTCAGCGGATATTCGCGCTGCGTCGCCAGGTTCAACCCTCGTTCGCGGGTCGCTCTCGGCCAACGAATGGCCGTCTCAGTCGATACCTCCAGATTCCACTACTTCGACGCAGAATCAGGTTCGGCAATAGTCTCCTAGAGGCCACGGAGCCAAAGTGTTCTTGTATGTCGACATCGAGCACGCGAGTGGGTTCGCGAAGCCGCACGGCGACTGGTTGTACGCCGCTCGAGCTCGTATCAGCTACGCCCTCGAAGATGTCGTCGGCGATGACGTTCACCTGATCCGCTACTCAAAACTCGATGCCGAGGCGATGGCTCGCCTCAAACCGCGGTGCCTGCTGTTGTCTGGCAACACAGCCGATCCCCAAACTTATGGTCCCAATGGTCTCGATGGCCTCTTTCGCATCCTGACCACGACGTCACTTCCAGTGTTTGGGTTCTGCGGCGGTCATCAGATGCTGGCACGGGCCTTCGGCGTCGAGATCACAAGGCTCGGCCGGGCAGATCCGGCCTTCGACCCCGATGGCAACGAGGCCTGGATCTCTGAGAGCGGGTACTCCGAAGTTTCGGTGGACGACCACCCGGTGTTCGAGGGCCTTGGTCAATCACCGATTGTGCGACATGCCCACACATGGGAGGTGCCGGCTGTGCCAAGAGGGTTCACAGGAGTGGCCCGCACCTCGACCACTGCGATTCAGGCCATGGCCCATGAGCAACGCCCGATCTTTGGCACGCAGTTCCATCCCGAATGGTGGACCGACGAAAATCCAGCTGGCCGGCGCATGATCGAGAACTTTTGTAGCTGGGCTGGTCTTTTGTAGATAGCGCCATTTACAACGACGACAAGGCCTTCTACTTTCAGGGCCTCAATGAAGCTCACGTCAACACTTCCGCGTCTCCCGAAGTCCGCTGACTTTCGGCGGGTCTGGATTGCCACCATCATTAGCCAGCTTGGCGACTGGTCGGCGCGGCTAGCTATCGGTGTTCTGGTCTATGAAAGGACCGGCCGGCCAAGCCTCGTTGGCGCTGCAGCCCTAGTCTTCATCGCTCCCTACCTCGGCCTCGGCCAGATCCTGACGGCGCGAGCCGAGCGGTACCAGCGGCGCAACGTGATGCTCGCGGCCGACTCGTTTCGGGCGATATGTTTCCTCGGACTTGGTCTTGGTGGGCTACCGATCTTGCCTTTGTTGCTACTGCTCTTTGTCGCCGCATCGGTCGATCCGGTTTATGAGGCGCAGTCTTCGGCGCTCATCATCGAAGTTGCTGAAGATGAGTACGACGCCGCAATACGGTTCTCTCACATCTCAAAACAGACCGCCCAAATGGCCGGCTTAGGCGTCGGCGGGTTGCTCATCGCGTTCATGTCGCCTGAAGTTGTGTTGCTCGTCGATGCGGGCACGTTTGTTGTGGCCGCGCTTATTGTCCGCGGTGTTGCCGCTAGACGCCACACCCCGGCAGAGTCGCTGTCGGTGCGAGCGACCTTGGCTGGCGGATTCAGTTTTCTCAGGCGAGATCAGACGACCCGCAACGCGGTCATCGCCACAATGATCACTGTCGGAGCCGGCGTTGCTGTAGAGGGCCAGGTCGCGGTTCTTGGCCCCGAGCTTGCAGGCTGGACCGGTGGCGGTATCGGTGCCCTGGCCATGGCTACGCCTATCGGCTCGATTGTGGCTATGGCGATCGTGTCGACCAAGGGCTCTGACGTGGCGTTGTACTACCGCAGTCTGATCGTCTCGCTTGGTGCAGCGGCCGTTGTCGCGGCGCTCGTCTTGGCCGGCAAAAACGGTGCAGTGCTTCTGCTCGCGTTCTTCGCTCTCGGATTCATGTTCCAGGCTTCGATGGCTGCGAACATACTGGTCGGAAAACGCATCCCTGCCGATAATCGATCAACGGTGTTCGGCCTACTGCAAGCCCTCATTCTCGTAGCGTCCGGCGTTGGTGCCTACGCCGGGGGTGTTGCGATCGAATGGCTTGGCCCAACTGTTGGGGTTCAGGCGATGATGGTCACAAGCGCGACGGCCGTTCTGTTCGTTGTCCCCAGGCAGACCCGTCGAGTCATTAGCGGTCCTGAGGGAGCAACCTCCAGGCGCGGTGAGCAGCTCACTTCTGATGAGGTAATCATCGACCTTCGTGACCCAGTGCCAGTGGATGACCCAGTGGGCCACACAAGGTCTGCTCGGCCGCAATAGACACGGCGAACGCGACAAGTGGGCCAGTCCTACAGGGCAATGCCATGCAAATCTGACCCACTTGCGTTGAGTTAAATCAGGCCCTTAGACCTGATAAGAGCATCAGCTCCAGCTTGATCCACGCTTCATGTCTGCACCTCCTCCCCCGGTAAACCGCACGTCCGTGCGTCGTTATCTGCGCTGTGCCCGCGCTTCCCTGAGGGCGTCACCGTGACCGCTAAAGCGGCGCCGGTGTCGACCTACAACGGTCACCCTTGGTGTTCAGCCGGGTTGGCTGGACCTCAAGAGTGCCGAAACCATAACGCGCGCTATGGATGACCACAAGGGCGGATGAGCCTTCCTCTGAGCCCGGGCTCGATCGCGGCCACCGTTGCGTAGTAACCTCGCTCGTCATGGGGAATCAAACTTCAGACAACCAGCCCGACTCGAAGATCACGACCATGGCCAAGCTAACGCGGGTTCATGCTCGAGGGCGGGGCGACAAGATCGCCATTATTTCCAACGAGCGCACTGTCACCTACGCCGAACTCGATGCCGAAGCGTGCCGGGTCGCCAATGCGCTTGCCGCTTCTGGTGTTGGGTCGGGCGACAGGGTTGGGTTCGTCGCCAAGAACGTCATTGAGTACTTCACCCTCACTTTTGGTGCGGCCAAGCTCAACGCTGTAACG
>JAADHX010000482.1 GCA_013151655.1 Actinomycetota bacterium | reverse complement strand
TGCACCCGGCCGCGAACAAAAACGCCAGCCGATAGTCGCCAACATCGCGCAACACACCAAGCACAAACGGCCCGCCAGCCACACCAGCCGTCCCGAACAGTTGATTGAACGAATAGATCCTCGAGTACTCGCGGACTCCGAACGCGTCAGCGAGCAGCAACGGCTGGAGCATCAAGACGTTGCCGACGCTGATGCCGAACAACGCCGCGGCCAAACGCAGACCTGTCGCAGAGTCGGCCAACGCTACGGCGGCCAGCGCAACTCCTTGCAACAGAATTAGAGAGCCCGTCATTGCCGTGATCGACACCCTCGTTACGACCACGCCGCCAACCAAACGCCCACACACACTCGACAAAGCCAGGATTGACAACACCGATGCCGCAACACCAGTCGACTGTCGCTCGCTAACGAGCGTGAACAGCTGAGCCAACGCGCCAACCTGAGCAAAAAAGGTCACTGCGTACGTGGCAGCCAACAGGCGAAAGAACCGAGTACGCCGAGCATCAACAAACGTTGCACCCGGAACCGCCAACACCTCGCCGGCCCCGCCGACAGAACCCGTCGGTTCAGCTGCGCCATAGGGCCGCAACCCAATGTCCGAAGGCCACGATCGGATAAGCAGCACCGAGATCGGCAGGACGCCAACCACCCAGACAAGCCCCATCCACGGACCCAACTCAGCGAGGGTCCGAGTGTCGAGCAATCTAGCGACCACCGGCGTTATCACCATGCCGCCAATGCTCAACCCAGTCGAAGCAATCGAGAGCGCAACGGACCGCTTCACCTCGAACCAGCGAGCTACCACCGTCACAGAAGGAACCAATCCAGCGGTCGCGAAAGCGACACCAAACACCACGAAGAACACATACAGATCGAGCACCGAGTCGACGTAGCGCAACCCCGCGAGCGCTCCCCCACCGATGACCGCTCCCCAAGCGTAAAACCAGCGAATGTCGACCCGATCCATCGCCTTGGCCAAGACGAACCCGGTTATCCCACTAACCCCAAAGAACAATGCCGTGGCTCCCGACACAACGGTCACCGACGCGTCGAGCTCGACCTTGGCCGAGCGCAAAATGACCGAAGCGTTGTAGAAACCAAGGCCTGCCGTCGTGGTCAACACGACGAAAATGGCGCCGACAAGCCACCATCCGTAGAAGCCTCGTTTGCCTGTAGTGATCGCTTCCAAGGTGTCTCCGGTAGATATGGCCTACTGTCGAGGCCAACATTGTGTTGCATGAACTCGTAAGGGGCGAATCATGACTTATCCAGTTACGTACGAAATCGACTCACCACTCGAAATAGCCAGGTGGCGACCACTTGTTCAGTGGATAATGGCGATACCGCACTTCTTTGCGGCATATTTCGTGGCCATCGTGGCCCAGGTTGTGGCCGTGATCGCCTGGTTCGCCATCGTGTTCACAGGAAAGATGCCAGAAGGAATGGCCAACATCTTGGCCATGAGCCTGCGGTACTCAGCCAGGGTCAGCGCATATGCGGGATTCCTGTACAGCGACTATCCACCGTTTACCTTCGATGCCCAGACAGAAGATCCCGGAGGAAGTCCTGTCGTCACCAGCTTCGAGGCCGCACTGACCGACCGGAACCGACTCACGGTCTTCTTTCGGTTGATCATGGCCATCCCGATCATGATCTTCACCGGCATCATCTTCTTTGTTGCCGAACTTGCCTACATCGGGGCCTTCTTCGCAATCCTGTTCACCGGCAAGTGGCCACAAGGAATACGGGACTTTGTTGTGAAAGCGTTTCGGCTTAGCCAGCGCACCAACGCCTACGTCATGTTGTTGACCGACGAATATCCGCCGTTCAGCCTCGAGTAACAGGCACCTCGACGGCGATTGTCACCACTGGACTAGTCCGTCGAACTAGTCATCAGAGGCTGCGTCGAGCCACGGAAACACCTTGGCACCCAACAGCCCTGACCGTATCGGGACAAGCAAGTCGCACAGCCGCTGCGCCGACGCGTCTCCGACCGCGTCGACCAGCGGTTGTGAGGCGTCGTCGGTGCGTTGTTCGATATCGTCGCGAAAGAGGCGGCCAGCATCACTAAATGTGCCATCAGCTTCGAGCAGGCCGCGTCTCTGCAATGCATCGACGCCCGAGGCCCAATCGGCGTCGGGCCATCGTCGCGATGAGCGAAGCACAGCCTCGGTGACTTGGCCCGTCGCGGCGTGTAACACGAGAGCCTCGACGGCGGTAACCGGGGCACTGCACAACGCGGCGACGTGAGCGTCGCCGCGCCACTCGCGAATAGTCGTTACGAGCTGCCACAGACGAACAACCCGATCATCAGGCAGAACCACGGCTCGGTTTGCAGCTGCAAGCGGTTTGCCTTCGTCGCCGACTCCGTCGACCATCGACGCGGCGATTGCCGTCGCCTCCTCGACATCGGCGAGGTCAAGGTCGGGACACGCACGAGCAAGTACGCGGCCAGCAGCCCGAAGTCGAGCTTGCTGAATCGCGTCGGGCGATGCCATTGCCCAAGCCGCAGGAATGGCATCGCGCACAATCCCCGGCCAGAAGTTGAAGAACGTAGCCACCACCATCTCGGGGCCAACTGCGCCCATTGGGGCTGCCCGACTGCCGAAGTACTGAGCCCGGCCAGTTAACCCGATGGCCGAGTACTCCTCGGCCGCCTCCGGCGCAAAGTAGATAAAGCCGTGGACAAGGTTGGTGATCACCCCGAGGCGTTGAACGGTGGTTGCCATGATCCAACCGTAGGCCCAAACCGAACCGAGCTATCTATCGAGGATGTCGGTTGGTGCCGGAAAACGTTCTGGGAACCGCCGAGCGAGCAACATCGGCAAAACCTCGCTCGTGTTCCCTGGCCTGCGCTCGAGGCGGGGAAGATCATCGACGTCGAACCACCTGACCTCCTCGATCTCTGGACTAGCTGGAGCCACAGATTCGGGGGTCACACCAGAACGCAGACCAAGGCTGAAGTAATACTCCATGCGCCTTGGCCGACGGCGGTGACGAATCACCAAGGGGCCCGTCTCGACCACTTGAATGCCGAGCTCCTCGGCTACCTCACGATGGATTGCGACCTCTGGTTCTTCGCTCCATCCAAGCATGCCGCCGGGTAGGCCCCAACCCTGACGATATGAGTGCCTCGCCAGCAATAACCGCGGACGTGATCACCGCCACCATTCCGAGCCGATAGGCAGGCGATGTCAAGCCGACAAGGAAGTGCCTGACACTCACCGGAAGTCGGCCGAATTGGCGAAGCGCGAGAGCGTGCAGACCCGATGCACGCATGGTCATGTTGTACCTGTCGACGGTCTGAAAGCAGCCAAAAGGTCGTCGAGAAGAGCCGGGGTGGATGCATAGACGACGCCTCGGCGTGCAGCATGGTCGCGATGAAGAATCTCGTGGCCGTCGAGCTCGGCGACGACGGCGCCGGCTTCGAGCGCTATGAGATGCGCCGCGGCGTAGTCCCAAAGGCCCAGCTGACTAACAGAATCGACAAACCCATCAACTCGGCCGGCAGCCACATAGGCAATATCGAGAGCCGCCGCACCAAAGCTGCGGTACTGGGCCCACCCGAGATGACCGTCTGGGACGCCGTTGATGGCAATGATTGAGCTGCTCAACTGTTCGCGCGCTGAAGCCTGGATCGGTTCGCCGTCGAGGTGCGCACCGCGGCCTCGAACAGCAGAGAACGTCTCGCCCGTTGCCTGATTCACGACAAGCCCGACACGAACGCCGTCGTCGTCGAGCACCGCGAGGCTGGTGTTGAAATGAGGGATGCCGCGGCTGGCATTAGTGGAACCGTCGACGGGGTCGATGACCACGATCTCCGACGTTTGGCCTGGCTTCACACCCGATTCCTCACTGAACGTGCCCGCCCCCGTTGGGGCCACAGCCGCAAGCACCACCGCGTCAGCCGCCAGGTCGAACGCGTACTGGTCGGGCCGTTCACCCATGGCCAACTTGTCGTCGAACGCATCGAGCTCCGCCTTGACAGCGGTGGCAGCCATGCCAAGCACCTCGAGCCAGTCGTTGTCGGTCACCCGTTGAACGCTACATGCAGGGCGGGGTGCTGACACCGGTGTCGCACCGATGTGAAAGGCTGTCATCGATATGGCAGCAATAGACCTCGCAGGATTCGTAACCGACCTAAAAGAACATGCCGTCGAACACGGATTCCACATTCACGACGAACGACACTTCCTCGAGACATATTCGTTGCGCCAGGCATGGGAAGTCGACCTCCACCCAGCTGAGGCATGCGGTGGCCCACTCGATCTGCACCTTGCACTAGAGGCCGAACCTCGCGTGTTGCTCGCATTCGAAGACGCGGTGATGTCACTCGACGACGGCGACCTGCCCGACGACGACTTTCTGGTGTCGCTCAGCTTCAACTGGTCGTTGCCGCCCATGACGCACGGGCCAGACCTACTAATTCTGGCCACCGACCTTGCCGGTATCGGCACGACCACATTGCCAATCGAAGTGTCGGCCATCGACTCGTTTGCGTCGATAACAGACCCAGCTCAGCGCACCCTCGCCATCGTCGGCCGCATTCCGTTGTCGCTCACTGCCATCGTCACCGGCAACGAAGACCTTTGTGGCGTACTCGACCTGTGTGCAGAGGTCAGCACCTACATGCTCGACCGAGCACCATCATGGTTAGACCAGTAGGCGCACTCGTCGCCGTCCTGTTTCTGCTTGGAGCCTGCTCCCAAGCCGACAAAGAAGAACCCGTT
>JAADHX010000440.1 GCA_013151655.1 Actinomycetota bacterium | reverse complement strand
TGGAACTCCAACAGGGGCATCAGGGGGATTGAAAGTTCGGTTGCCTTCGTTGCTTTGCGCGTCGTAGGCGAGCCGTCGTAGACGACAAGATCCGTTGCTTTAGACACGCTATGCCGGATAGCGACTCCTTGTTCGGCACAGCGAAGTGTGAGATCCCAAGAGTCCTCGTCGCTGAGTCCGGTGAACACAACACTGATCCCCGGAGCGAGCAGGAAGTCAAGCGATGGTGCCGGCTCCCCGGCTAGCCGACGCTCGATGTAAGGCGCTGGATAGCCTAGGTGATGCGAGATCGCTCGGAGCTTCAGCCGTTCCTCGGCGTCCACTACGCCGTCCGCGAGTACGGCGGTGATCTCCTCCTCGAGATACTGGTTGAACCCGGCGAGCACATCGCCGGCGGTGAGCCTCTCGGAGTCAATGAGAGTGCTTACGGACTTCGCCTCATTCAGCGTGACGACGTTGTCGGCGAAGACGTCCTTTAGCTCCGCGATCAGCGCCACGTTGGCCGGACCAGATACCTCAAGCGAACGAACTTGCGAAAAGGGTCGGCGGGAAGTTCCCTGGTCATCCGCGATTGATCGAGGCATCGGCGGAACACGGTAAGCGTGCATGAAGGCTGCCGCTCTGCATCTGCTCGGGGATGGTCGACTTGGCAGAGCGAAGAACACTCGGGCGCAGAGGTCGGCGTCAGCACTCGCGGAGTGGAGTAGCCCATCAGGTTCCAGGCCAAGCGTCGCCGCAACATCCGTAAGGCGTCGTCGAGAGAGATTTGGCAGCTGGCTGGACGCCGCAGCCATAGCGCAGGTCCAGTCGCGGGTTATGTGCCCGCCAACCTCCTCCATCGCATGACCAACGAACGAAGAATCGAACCGTGCGTTGCAGGCGACGACCACAGCACCGTCCAACCTCTCAGCGACGTCGGCGGCGATCAGTTCAAACGTCGGTGCAGCTGAAATTGCAGTTGCCCGAATCCCGTGGATCTTTGTTGCGGCCATTTTGCGAAGGGGGTTGATGAGTGTCTCGTAGCGGTCGAAAATCTCGCCGCGCTCGTTTGTCGAAATGATTCCGATCTCCACAATCGACGAGTCCTGGACGTCAAGGCCGGTCGTCTCGACGTCGACAAAGGCGTAGTGAGTCATAGGCGGAGTTTCGCACACGGTAGTGACAGGCAACACTCCAAATGAGCACGACCAGCTAGGCCGTGACCCAACGGTCTGGTCTCCGCCTCACCCTTTTCGGATGTGCACCCGATGCCGGGTGAATAGCTGCAGCCACTAAGCGAACATGACTGGGATGCGGCTGATTGGTGGACCGAGACGCAAACTGGCCGCGCAAGGCAACCGCGGTGTCCCGATCTCGGGGTCATCGCAGCTGGCGTCCGAGGTTGCGAGCGTTATGTTCGTGAGTGAGGCTTGTGTCCCATCGTGATCCTCGGACCTTGCACCCGTTGATCAGGCCCAACCCGGGCCGCAGGCGGGATCGTTCGGTGGTGCGAAGCTTTCGTTTCCGTGCGCCGTGTTCCAGCCGATGAATCGGCTAGCGCTGTCCACGTCCTGTCCACATCTCAACGAATGCGCAGGTCACTCGAGGCTATGTTGTCGGAATACTCGCATTTGAGGAGACAGCGTATGCCCAGGTCAGAGGGTAGTTTCGAGCGAATACTGCTCGGTGTCATGTACCGCGTCACGAAACAGCGGGCAGCCAACAAGATGACGTCAGGCAGAAACCGGTACCCGGAGAACGAGACGGTCTCAACAGGACTACGGCGAGACGGGTCTGAGGCTCTGCGGTGGCAGCGGCAGTTCGGGATGCCGTAACGCGTAAGCGTGGTCCATTTGTTCCACGCAGTCGTGGGTGAAGATTACGAGCCGGTCGTAGAAGATGAGGAATTGCCCCTTTTCGTCCTTCGCTTCAAACTCCCTGAGCCACGGTACCCTCGACCTTTGAGCGAAGAGTCGGACTCGCTGCCTTTCTGGCGCAGAGTGCGGTAGCTTCCTGGCACTTAGGGCGCTATCGAAGGGGATGAACCCAATGAACCGCCAAGAGTTCAGTAGCCTGATGAAGCGACCGCTGACACAGTTCGCGGCCGTAATTGTGCTCGGCCTGTTTGTCGTTGGTGGGGGAGCGATTTGGGCATCGCAACGAGCTGGGCACCGTGAAGCCCTGAACGAGGCTCGATCTCTCACCGAGCAGTCCGCCCGCAGCTTGATCTTGCCGAACCTCAACCAGGCTGTCCTCGACGGCGACGCGGATGCACTTGACGTGCTCGACAGCGCGATTCGCGATCACCTTCTCGGCGACCGCGTGCTGCGCGTGAAGCTTTGGCTTGCCGACGGCACTGTGGTTTACTCCGATGCCGATGAGCTCATTGGCGAGCGATACAAAGTTGCCCCCGATCGCCTGGCCGCTGTCGAGAGAGCTGTAACAGTCGCCGACCTCGGCGACCTTGACGGTCGCGAGAGCAGATTCGACATTGCCCTTGGTCCGCTGCTTGAGGTTTACCTTCCGATCGAAGGACCAAACGGCGAACGCATGCTGTTCGAGGCCTATTTCGACGCCAACTCTGTGAACAGGTCGGCCAGCCGGATTCGTTCAACGGTTGTGCCCATTACGCTCGTGAGCCTCTTCTTGATGGGGGCTTTGACGCTGGCGATGGCGCGGCGGCTGAGCAAGCGTATGGATCGCGTTCGCGCCGAAAGGGAGTCTCTTCAGGCGAGGGCCATCGATGCGTCGGCCTACGAAAGGCGACGTATCGCTGCCGATCTTCACGACGGGGTCATCCAAGACCTTGCGGGCACAGCGATGCTGCTGAGTTCGGCGGAGTCTGCAACCAACGGTAACCCTGTGCTGAATGCTCGGTTGGCTGCAACGTCTGATGCGCTGCGCCACTCGCTGACGTCGCTCAGGGGTTTGGCGATTGAGATTCACCCTCCGAATCTTGCGGCCATGGATTTCACGTTGGCACTCGAGGGACTCCTCGAACAGACCCGGGTTCGTTACGGAGTTGAGACAACTCTCGAACAGCACTCCGAAATCAGCATTGACGACACCGACCACAAGCGCCTCGTCTACCGGTTTGTGCTCGAAGGACTTCGCAACGTTGCAAAGCATGCCAAAGCCAGTTCCGTCAAACTCGCTGTTCGTGGCGATATCGACGATCGTGTGCTTGTCACC
>JAADHX010000041.1 GCA_013151655.1 Actinomycetota bacterium | reverse complement strand
CCAATCGCAAGAGTCAATCCAAACATGACAACTCCTCCGAACGCGGCCCAAAGGCCAGCTTCAGGAGGTCGACTTCGGCGGGTGTCTTGTTGGTCCGGTGATTCTGGCACGACCTTCAAGGTACGGGCGGTCATCTCGTCCCAATAGAGCCCTTGGACCCTATTGTCGGCGACCGCCGCTCCATACGGTCAACGTGTCCGGCTATCCGCAGCGAAATGCGGCAAGACACAGATGGAGCGAACATGACCCTCAACAGACGCGACTTCCTTTTGGGCGGGGGCGTACTTGGTGCGCTCGCGGCCTCGGGCGTCATAGTCCCGATGGCATTCGTCCTCAGCGACAACAACGACGGAGGCGGCAACGCCACTGGTGCCACCGGTGCAGCGTTCATCGATTTCCCTCGCACCAAAGTGGGTTCGCTGTCGTCGTTGAGCCAAACCCAACCTGCCTTCTTCGACTACCCATTCGAAGGCCAGTCGAACGTCTTGGTGAAGTTAGGTCAAACCAACCCAACGGGAGTCGGCAGCGACCGCGATGTCGTGGCCTACTCCAATTTGTGCACCCATATGGGTTGCGCTGTTATCGAATACAACGACGACAGTAAAACCCTCGGCCCGTGTCCGTGCCACTTCTCCACTTTCGATCTGGCGATAGCTGGCCAGGTCGCTTTCGGCCAGGCCACCCAGAACCTGCCCCAGGTTCACCTCGTCGTCGACGGCGATGACATCTTTGCTGACGGCGTGTTTCGGCTCGTCTACGGCCATACCAACACCCTCGATGGTGGAACCGAAGTGGCAATTGCAGGAGGCATCTGATGACCGCACCCAACTCAGCAAGCAGTGTTCCCCTTCCCCCAGTGAACGCAACCGTCAAGGACACGTGTTGTGAATACTGCCCAGTGGCCTGTGGATACAAGGTCTACACCTGGCCAATAGGTTCCGACGGTACGCCCAGTGCCGACGGCAATGCGTTCGGCATCGACTTTCCAACTGTTGCGCTGTCAGGCAAGTGGCCATCAGAGACCATGCACACCATTGTTCGTGTCGACGGCAAGAAGCAGAACTGCATCGTGATCCCTGACGGCGACAGCGAGGTCGTAAACATCGGCGGCACTCACAGCGTGCGTGGCGGCGAGTTGGCCCAGAAGTTGTACCGCGAGGACGGCCCAACCGCCGACAGGTTGAAGTACCCGATGCTTCGTGTCAGTGGCCAGCTCACCCCAATCAGCTGGGACATGGCCACCAACCTTGTAGCCGAACTCTCGTCACACGTCATCGACACCTATGGCGAATCGGCCTGGGGTATGAAGATCTACTCATACCAGTTCTACGAGAACGTCTTCGCAGCCTCGAAACTGGGACTCGGCGCGATTGCGACCCCCAACTGGTCGCCTCACCACGCCCCAGCAGAAGGTGACGATGTCCCTGGTCTCAGCGACTGTGGCATCGACGCATTCAGCGCAGCGTACATAGACGACCGAGAGGCCGATGTCCTCTTTATCGCGGGGTCAGACCCCTACGAGACCAAGAGCGTTCGTTTCACCACCTGGCAGGTCGCTGGTGGCGCAAAGATCATCTATGTCGACCCTCGCAAGACATTCACCGCTAACTACGCGGCCCAGAATGGCGGCATTCATTTGCAGCTCAAGCCCGGCACAGACACGTGCCTGTACAACGCTCTAGTTCGCGAGATCATCACGCAGGGTTGGCAAGACGACGAGTTCATCGCCAACCTGGCAACCCGCGCTGACATCGACGCCGAGTCGGGCTGGCGTCGCAAACGTTGGGGCATGACTTTCGCTGAAGTAACCGACTTCTTGATGGCCGACGAACGGTTCAGCCTCGAAGGCGCCGAACGCGAAACTGGGGTGCCGGCGGCCAAGATTGCGGCTGCGGCCGAGATGATGGCCACCAGCCCAGAGGGCCGTCCCAAGACCTCGGTGCTGTTCGAAAAGGGTGTCTACTGGTCTCATAACTACGAGAACACCGCTGCGATCGGCAACCTTGGCATCGTGCTTGGCGCTTCGGGCAAGGTCGGTCGAGCCACGGCCCGCATGGGCGGCCATCAGCGCGGCGGCCAAAAGGCTGCCGGATATCCACTCGAGAAATCTCCGCACGAGTTCGAGGGCAACAAAGTCGAGATGGACACCGAGCAATGGCTCGTCGAGGGCAACACCCGCCTTCGTTGGATTGTCGGCACCAACTGGCTAGGCGCAATGGGTGCAACGGCCGCACTCACGAACGCCGTCGACGATCTCATCAATCGAGGTCCTGCGGTTTCATCCACCGATGAGGCCACCGCGGCCCAACAACTCATCGATCGGATGGCTGCTGGCGGAATGGTGCTGATCCATCAAGAAACCTACGAAAACGACTCGATGCGTTACGCCGACATAGTGCTACCCGCCGCCACATGGGGCGAGGAACCGTTCGCCCGCAACAACGCCGAACGACGTCTTCGCATCTACGACAAGTTCATGGATGCGCCGGGTCAGGCTCGCCCTGACTGGCAGGTGTTTGCCGAGGTTGCTCAGAAGATGGGCTTCGACGGTTTCGACTGGCCAGACTCAAATGCCATCTTCGAAGAAGCATCCGCGAAGTCAGCTGGAGGCCGACGCGACTTTGCGGCCTTGGTGGAATTAGCCAAGAGCGAAGGCAAGACGGGCCACGACAAACTTCGCGAGTTCGGCACTCAAGGCCTTCAGACACCTCTGAAGCTTGAGAACGGCGAGTTGGTCGAGACCGTACGGCTTCATGCTGACGGCAAGTTCAAGCCAAACAGCGGGAAAGCCAGCTTCATGTTTGCCGATTGGGACGCAGTTTCTGAGCGAAACGACATTCTCGCTCCCGACACAGCTGCCGGCGAGATGGTCATACTCAACGGGCGAGTCAACGCAATGTGGAACAACTTGTCAGACTTTGTTCGACGCGAATCCTCCATTGAACGTTGGCCTATGAACTTCTTGGAAATCAACCCCGCCGACGCCAGCGAGCGCGGCATCGAGGCTGGCGACCTGTTGTCAATCCAGTCCGACAAAATTCAGGATCAGCTTGGCAACGAACACAGCGGCGGNNNGTTTACTGCAGTTGCGTACGTGTCCGACATCGTGCCGCCGGGCGTGACGTTCACGTACTTCCTGTTCCCTGGGTCGCCCGCCAACACAGTCACGTCAGGCAACTCGGCGCTGCAACCAATTAGTAGGCGCTACAACTTCAAGCTTGGCCGAGGCAAGGTGACCAAAATCGGAACAACAGGCCTAGGCAAGACCATGTCGTTCGCTCCAAGGAACCTGGCTCCGAGCTCCGAGCCCCGACCATGACGAACATAGATCGACGCTGCACCGCGCTGGCTGCGGTCGAGGTGACACTGCGCTGGCGTTAGTTGGTCAACCCCGCAACGGAGCCGGCGATCACTTCATCTAAGCGGACGGCGAGCGTTTCGATCCATAGTGGATCATCGTCGGCGAACGCCGCCCTGACCTTGGCCCTGATTGCGGGTGCGTCTGGGCCAGTCGGATCGCCGTAGGCATGCAACCATGCGTCGGCCCTAAGCGACTGGAGCACAGCGATGACGTCGACGGTTCCGAACTCAAGGGCCACAGCGGTCACCTCTCGCTGACCCAAGAACACTTGACTGCGTCCGAGCCAGTCGCCGGTCACTGCCGCCGAGACACTCTCGCCATCGGCCATAGAGCGCACTTCGCCCCACCATTGGATTCCGCGCTCGTAACCAGCGTCGGATCGGGCTTCGTGGCTGATGAGTTCGCCGTGGCCCCACGGTCCAAGCCCGGTGTGGAGGTCGACGATGCCCACTTTCGTAGCCGACCCGGCCAGCATGTCGGCGTGGTCCTCCAGCCAGCGGTGTGACCACGTCTTCTCCGCACCGCCGTAGAAGATGCCTGTCTTGTGACGGTACTGACCACTCGATATTCGGGCCTGGAAATCAGCTAACCCGACCCGCGCCACTACCTCGAGGAGCTGAGCGGTGGAGGCCTCCTGGGCGTCTGCGGACCACTCTTGGGGAACCACGAGGTCGGCGATCTCGTCGTATCCGGCGTCGGCGGGCAGAGGTCCGCCCCAGTCGATGAAGTTGCGGTTGAGGTCGACATTGTCTTCGTTGACTCGCCGAACCCACGAAAACCCAACCGGGTTCAGCGCGTGGACAAGAACAACGCGCAACGCCGCTGCCTGCTCGGCAGATCTGTCGGCTAGGTAGCCCGAGATCAGGTGCCGTTGCAACGCCGAACCTGAGTATCCCTCAACACCATGGGTTCCAGAGACCACGAACAACACCGACGATGCCTCGCCCCCACCGAATTGGGCCACGTCGATGGCTAGTTCCTCGCCTTCGAGCCCCGTTTGTGGGTGCTTGTAGGAGATGACCTCCCCACCGGCTCTGGCAGCGTCGGCCAAGAAATCCGAGCGGGCCTGTTGGTATGTCCTGGCAAGGTGATTGGGCATGAGCACCGGTGATCTAGAGGTCGGGTACCACAGCGTAATTCGCCCCGCCACCGAGCTCGAGCACACTGTCGATCCAAGACGTGCCGTAAACAGCTTCGACCTCTTGTGAGAGATCCGATGCTTCACCGTCAGGAGTGCTTTCGAGGGTCCACGCCTGGCGCTTGTAGGTCCAGTTCTCTGGGTACAGCGCATGGGCCCGTTTCCACCACTCGATGGCCGCGTCCTTGCCCTCGGTTTCGAACAGGTGGCATCCCATTGCGAAACAGGCAGCAGCCTCGCTGTGTTCTTTGGGACGAGGCCGCGAACGGGCAATGACTTCGTGGGGTTCTAGAGCAAACTCGCTGTCAGAACCCTTCTCGGCCCAATCAACAATCGCTGCTCTGTAGGCGTCGCCCGTGTCTGGCATGGCCTTTACCTCGGTCAGCACGCGCTTCAGGCTCTCTCCGAAGTCGTCGGTAATCTCGATCGAACGAAGCGCGCTCACCTTGATGGCGGCAGCTTCGGCGGGCCGCACAAGGGTGCCGCTCTCGTCGATCCACACCGCCATCGGGACGTTGGAGATGCCAAGCAACTCGTCGATACGGTGTTGTGAGTCGATCAGAGATGGATGGGTTGGTGCCGCGGTCTCGATCCAGCGTCTGGCCTTTTCGGGGTCGATGTCGAGGGCAACAGTCACGACGGTTACACCTTTGGGCTCAAGCTCTTCGTACAGGGCCTGCCACACGGGCAAGTCGTCGCGGCAGCCTCACCAAGAAGCCCAGGCGACGAGTAGAACCTTGCGGCCGTGCAGCGACGACAACTTGAACGGGTTGCCTTCGAGGTCTGGTAGTTCCAGATTTGGCACAACGGCTGTGGTTAACGCCTTGCCGCCGCTCTCGGGGCCTAACGACCAGAGGCCCCGGGTGTCGTCCCCAACGAGAGCCATACCAAGGCGGTCCGCTATGGCAACCAGATCGACCCGACCGGCCGAAACAGCGTCGGGTGCGGGAACACACATGTCGCCTTTGCACATACCCTCGGGCTTGGCGGCCCAACCGGTCGCGGCATCGAAATCGGCGACGGATTGATCCAAACTGGTCATCAACATCTCGCCAGTTTGCCCCATCGACGGTGCAGGTGCGCAGCTAGATTGCTCGGGTGACGAAACGGGCCGCCCACCTCATAGTGTTCTGCACCTCAGCTGCGGTATTGGTTCTGGAGATTCTGGCCGGGCGGCTTATGGCCCCGTACGTCGGGGTGTCGCTGGAGACTTTCACCGGCATTATTGGCACGATGCTGGCCGGTATCGCCCTTGGCAATGCCCTCGGCGGCCGACTCGCCGACCGCCACTCGCCAGAACGCCTCATTGGGCCGGCCATGGCATTGGGAGGCATGTCGGCGTGGGCATCTTTACCTATTGTCAGCGCAGCAGGACCAAACTTCGGTTCTAACCCGGTAGCCATCGTGGCCCTTGCCTTGCTCGCATTCTTCGCTCCAGCAGCAGTCTTGAGCGCCGTCAGCCCAATGGTAGCCAAGCTGCGTCTAACCGATCTTGGCGAAACTGGCGAAGTTGTGGGCGGCCTCTCTGCGTCGGGAACTGTTGGTGCGCTATTCGGAACGTTCGTGACTGGTTTCATTCTGGTTTCGGCGGTGCCAACTCGGCCAATCATCATCGGGCTTGGCCTCTTGCTCGTGATTGCCGGCGCTGGTTTCTCGTTCAAGGTTGGGCGTACTAGACCCGATGCGACGATGTCTGCGGTTGCTCTTGTTGTGTTTGGCATCGCCGCCACCACGGGCTCGCCGTGCCAGTTCGAGTC
>JAADHX010000371.1:3216-5732 GCA_013151655.1 Actinomycetota bacterium | reverse complement strand
GTGTGGAACCGATCGGGGCAACGAAGTTCTAGCCATGATCGGGGCTCAGAGAGACCTACCGTTTTCGGCCAACGTTGTTGCCGTCGAGGTTGGAGACGGACCATGGCGACTAACCCGCCAACAATGGGGGGGCTCGCTCCTCGAAGACTCCACGCTAGACGGCGCAGTGAAGCTGCTTTCGTTCGCCCACCACTTGTGGGAACCGGCCAAGACCCATGGCGCCGAGTCGACGGTGCAGGCCTTCACCGTCGATCTCGACGCCGCGCTAGGTGCCACGGTCATCAGAGGTCGCGCCGCAACTGAGGCCGGAGTCACATTGGCGACAGCGCGTTTCGTTGTGTCCGGAGGCAGAGCCATGAAGAGTGCCGAGAACTTCGCAATGCTCGAAGAACTAGCCGACCTCCTAGGCGGCAAAGTTGGCTGCTCTCGCGCCGTAACCAACAACGGTTGGCGCAACCACGCCGACCAAGTGGGCCAAACCGGCACTCGAATCGCGCCAGAGTGTTACTTGGCCTGCGGAATCTCTGGCGCAACCCAACACTGGGTTGGAGCTATGGGTTCGAAGAACGTAATCGCCGTGAACACCGACAAAGAGGCCAACCTGGTCACCAAGTCTGGTCACGCGGTCATCGCCGACTTGTTCGAGATAGTCCCCGCCATCATCGCCGAAGTCAAGAACCGCAAGGGCCTCACCCAATAATCCGAACCTGTGCCTAAAACCGCGCACCTGACCGCGGTTTTAGGCACAGGTTCGGAGGGCTGGTCCTGTTTTTGAAGTGGGTATTTCACTCTGAGTGAAGGTGTGAGAAGCTGTACCGATGGAGATGTTCGAGCCCGAGTCCTTTGACGATTTCGGCGATATGGTTTCGAGTCTTCGCTTTGGGCGAGCTTTCATGGTGAAAGCTCCGCCTGAGCGCGACTTACGGCGGCGACTAGTCGACTTTTTGTCGGGTGCCGCCGCTGCTAGTGACGCCGAGTTCGAGCGGGTTAGCTCCGACATGTATGCCCTGACCTGGGGTAACGACCCCGAAGCACTTCGCGACATTGTCGATCAACTGCTTGCCCAAGAAGCATCGCAGAACTCCGACATGAGCAAACCGGTCGATATCCAACTTGAAAGCCCCGTTAACGGGCAAATCGAGGCTGCTGTCAACGGTTCCGCCGCTTCTGAAGACTCGGCGTTCGGCCGACCTGTAACGCAGCGAACTAGTCGCTAACGCGTGGCCCGTCGCCCACGAGCGTGTCGAGTATTCGAGCCCTCAACTCGGGCAGGCCGACTCCTTTGTGGGCCGACACCCATGACACGCCGGAGCTGACGCCGAGCTTGGCCAACACGTCGGTTTTGCGGCTCTGGCGCTTCGAAGCCTTCACCTTGTCGTGTTTTGTGGCCACGTACAGGATTGGTACTCCAAGATGATGTAGCCAGGCCTGAGTTTCGATGTCGAGACGGGTTGGTCCGATCTCGCCATCGATGAGCATGAGCACCGCTACCAGCGCTTCTCGTTCAGTCAGATACTGCTCGATCATGTGACGCCAACGTTGTCGCTCGTTGGCTGAAACTTTTGCGTATCCGTAGCCGGGCAGGTCGACGAGCCAGCTACCAGGGTGAGTATCGAGTTCGAAGATGTTGAGAAGTTTTGTGGCACCGGGGGCCTTAGAAGTTCTGGCCAGGCCTTTGCGGTTGGCCAGGGAGTTCAGGAGCGACGACTTGCCGACGTTGGACCTTCCAACGAGCGCGACTTCGGCTCTTGATGCCGGCAGCTGGTCGATCTTGGCTGCCGATTGCAAGAAACGAAGCTGCAGGGGAGGAGGTGCCATTCTCCTAGGTTATTCCTCGTTGGCCCGAGGTTCGGCGAATAGCCGAATGAGGGTTACGGCCAGGCCGGCGCTGGCCATTGTGATGAAGCCCAGAACCCCAAATACTTCGTTTCCGAACGTTTCGAGAGCTAGACCGCCTAGAAGAGGCCCGACGACGCGCCCGGCCGCCATGATGGCCTGAGCATCGCCGGCCCGCTGTTCCGGATAGGCCGATTTGGCGGCCAGAACGGCGAAGACCCCTGGAATAGCCATCCAGAAGGTGAATCCCCAGATGACGATGGCCGCGCCGAACAGCCACGGCGACCATGCCAGCCCGACCGTCAAAGCCATGCAGGCGGTAGCCACCATCCATGGCCCTGGGATGCCCCGACGGCTGAGTGGCCACCGCGCTGCGGGGATCCCGGCGAGGGCGTTGAGGCTAAAAGCGATCGACATCGTGGCCGTTGTGAGCCCCAACTCCGAGGCTCCGACGACGATCACAAACTGAAACACTCCCGACCCGCCGAGAGTGAACAAGAACAGGGCTCCGAGCAGAACTCTTGCGGCCGGAACGGCTTTGCTTCGCCGGTCTGTCTTTGAACGAACAACCACCGATGCGTCGGACTCACGAATCCAGAACAGCGGAACCACGGCGAGACCGGCCAGCATCAGGAACAGCGCCCTTAAACCGCCCGTCTCGACCGCTACGGCAAGCGCTG
>JAADHX010000371.1:0-3186 GCA_013151655.1 Actinomycetota bacterium | reverse complement strand
GGGTCCGACAACCGCGATATCGGCGCTTTTGGCGGAACTACCGAACGCTTCGGACCAACCGAACCAGGCGATTAGGCCGAGTGCCAGGCCCGAAACCGAGCGGGCGCCAAGAAGCAGCGACCAAGCGGGCACCGCCGCCGACACCAGATTGGCCACGACCGAGATCACCAGCGAGATTCGCAGAACCGAAGCCTTTGGCTGTAGCCCTCGGCCAGCAACGAATGAGCCCACAACGAACCCGCCGAGCTGACAAACCGAGACCAGCGAGGCGCTGCCCAGGCTGACGTTGTACCCGTCGATTACGCCAGGAATCAGGAAGGGAGTCGAGACGAGAACAACAGTGCTGTAGCCCATCGCCAGCAGCGTTCCAGGAGCCACCGTGGTCTTCAGCGAAGTGGCAATTCTTACCGGGATCTGCACTAGTCCGACAGTAGCGGGGCCGGTGGTGCTTTCGTGACCAAATCGATGCGCCACGTTGCCCTTTGGGATGTGCGAACCTCTGCCGATGAGGAACAGAGTGGAACCACAACGATCTAACTCGACCTCAAATCCTTCGCGACGGGCACTGTCAGCAGCATTGCTTGCTACGGCTCTGATCGCCGCTAGCTGTAGCGGTGGCGACGACTCATCGACGCCGTCTACGACCGAACCGGCTGTCACGACGTCCACCAGCACCACGGCCGCCACCGCGACCACTGCGCCCGTCCTCACCGAACCAGCAGAAGATCCGCGGCTCGATTTCGACGTACCAAACCCCGATACCACGCCGATTCCGCTCGACCCCGCGGTTCGCACCGGTGTGCTCGACAACGGTTTGACGTACTACGTTGCATCGAACGACTCACCTGGTGGAAAACTCGAGCTAAGGCTCGCCGTCGACGTTGGCTCGCTCCAACAGGCAATTCCCGACGCTGGCTCGGCCCACTTTCTTGAACACATGTTGTTCAACGGCACTGAGCAGTTCCCCAAGCTGACGCTCGACGACGCGCTTCGCGGCTTCGGGATGACGATCGGGCCGGACATAAACGCATCAACTTGGTTCGACGAGACCATCTACCAGCTGTCGCTCCCAACCTCTGACCCCGCGGCGGTGGCAACGGCCTTCGACATCGTCCGCGAATGGATGTCGGCGGCCGCTATTGAGCCGGACGACGTTATCGAGGAACGCGGTGTAGTCAGAGAGGAGCTTCGCCTGCGCGACGAAAGTGCGGGCGGAGTGATCAACACGCCGATCCTTGCGGCCTATCTCTCGAACTCTCCATACTCTGGCCGAGAGGTATCTGGCACCGTCGAGCAGGTCGAGACCACCACAGCCGACCGACTCCGTGACCTCTACGACAAGTGGTATCGGCCAGACAACATGGCCGTGATTGCGGTAGGCGACATCGATGTCGCAACCCTCGAGGAGCTAGTTAGGAATGAGTTCTCCGACTTGGCTCCCGGCGCTGGTGATCTCGACAATGTCGATCGCGACCTCCCAGACATCACCCAACCGATCGTCGATGTCGTCACCCACCCAGAAGGCTCTGAGCCACGCATCTCGCTCGACTACCCGCTTCCGCACTGGAATCCAGCCACTGTCGGCGGCGAGCGTCTGCGGCTGATGGAAGACATCATCAACGACATGATGGCACTCCACCTAGACAACGCCGCCTCCAGAGGAACAATCGACGTAGCACAGCCATTCGGCGGGACTTTCGAGATGGTAAGAATGCGCCGACTCTTCGGGTTCAACTTTGGTGGCGACGACCAAGTTCTCGCCACCGAGCAGGTTCTCGCAGAGCTCAACGGGCTGCTCGTAAACGGTTTCGACCAGGCGCTGTTCGATCAGATCGCAGCCGAGTACGTAGCTGGCCTCGAGCAATCAGTGGCATCAGTCGGAAGCCGTCAGGACGCAACCATTGCCGGGGGTCTTGTAAACCACTTTCTCGAAGGCGCCGAGTTCGACGCGGTCGCCGCTACGGCCGACAGGCTCCTAGGGGTGCTTGACGATCTCAATGCCGACGACCTCACCAATCACTACCGCTACGTTATGAGCCGCTCGGCTCCGCTCGTGTTTGCGGTTGGCAATGACCCAGCCGACGTCGACCTCGAACAACTAGAGGCCGCTGTGGTCAGCGGACTCGAAGCCGACGCGACCTCAGCAATCGCAGTCAGCAACGTCACACCAGGCCAGGATCTCATGGAACGGCCAGAGGCCATTGCCGCGGTCTCGATCGAATCCATCGACAGCCAGGGCGTCGAGGCCACCAAGATCACGCTCGCGAATGGCGTAATCGTGATGTTCACCGACTCAGACATCGCCGAAGCCCAGGTGTCGCTGCTCGCTTTGTCAGAAGGCGGTTACTCACTGCTCCCGGCCGGTGTTGCCCCCCTTGCTGTTGCTGCGGTTGAGGCTGTTGCGGCCAGCGGTGTGGGCGACCTAGACGTTGTCGACCTAGAAACGGCGCTGTCTGGATCTGTTGTCTCGCTGACGCCGTTTCTTACTCGTCTTGAGGAGGGGTTCAGTGCTGGCGCCAGCGTCGACGACGTCGAAGCCATGTTCCAGCTGTTCCACCTGTTCGTCACCGAACCGCGAATCGATGATGTGGCCTGGCGCGATGCCCTTGAGCAGGCCAGGAGTTCTGAGAACTTCTATCTAACCGACCCACAAGGAACGGCGTTCTCATCGTTGGTCGATCTCCGCTACGGCGACAGTGGTTACCACGATCTCTACGTGCCGGCCAACGTGATCGAGGACACCGACTCCGACGCGGCCCTAGATCTATACCGTCAACGGTTTGGCCAGGTGGACGACCTCGTTGTCGCTATCGTCGGCGATATCGATCTCGATACGATTGTCGAGCTCGCCGAGGCCTACTTGGCTACCCTTCCAACCGGCGCCGACGACACCTGGGTCGACTACACCGATGCCCAGCCGCCGGGAATATTGTCGGCGACGGTGTCGGCTGGCGAGGATGCGGCCAGCGCGGGCTTCGACCTGCTGTTCACCCTTGTTGGCCAACCGAGCGAAGAAGATCGCGCCGCGGCGTTGTTGCTCGAAACGATTCTGGGCCACCGCTTCTTTACGACCATTCGCGAGGAACTAGGCGCGTCGTACAACGGCGGTTCAGCGTTCATCTCGGTGACTGACGCCGACGAACCCGGGCTCGAGCTTTTCGTCACCGTTGACGGCGACCCCGCTCG
>JAADHX010000408.1 GCA_013151655.1 Actinomycetota bacterium | reverse complement strand
TTTGATCTGAAGGAACCAGTCGTGATTGAGTGGCCCCGAACCGGGATCGAGGCCGCCCGCCACTCCGGTATATATGACAAAACCGTTGGCATCGACCAAGAATGGGTTATCCGAGGTGAACGCTCGTTCGCCCAGACCGTTACCGAACAAGTCGACGGGGGCGTTGGCGAAGCTCCAGTCGGCCGCCTGATCTAAGGGTTGACCGTCGGCGTCGTATGACCAGGCCATGCCCATACATGGCCCCGACAGTGACGAGCCTGAGCCGGCGATGAGCCCAGGATCACAGCCAGAACGTCGAACCTGAACCTCGGCCTTGGCCTTCAAGGCGTCTGTGGCTTCGATTGTGATGGTTCCATCAGCGTTGACCGTGGTGACGTTGCCGTTTTCGCCGGGAAGAATGTCGCGTACTCCCGGCTCGCCAAGCAGACGGTCAAGCTCGTCGAAGTCTGGTTCGCCAGCGGCATCGTTGGGAAGGTCGGGGAATCCGTCGGGAACGCCCTCGGGACCGGTCAGGTCGGGCAGTCGAGCAAACACCTCCGCTAGCACACTTGCTACCTGGGCCTCATCGAGTACCGAAGGGAGGGTTCCGCCAAACCCATCTACTTCTGGATCGAGGCTGAGATCCTCCAGCGGAATCTGATCTGGAATGTTGTCCAGGCACGGATCGTCGGACTGAGCCGCGGCGTCTGGCGACAACGCCAAGCCGGTCAGAACCGTCGTTAGCAGCAACGCAATGGAAAACCGCGTCCCTATTCGTCGAAGAGCCATCTGGTCCTCATCTCGTAGTAGAAAACCCACTATCCACACTTAGGGTAGTCGGCTCGTTATCCTGAGTGCTGACCTCAGTGCCTTGGTCCGCTTTGGCGCGATCGGACCGAGGCGTGCAGGATAAGTTCGCTCGGTGCTGGACATCGATCAGATCCGGGCAGATACGCCAGGCTGTAAAGACGTAATTCATCTAAACAACGCTGGCTCTTCGTTGCCGCCAAGACCTGTGGTGGATGCCGTAGTCGACTATCTGCGCCAGGAAGAACTGGCCGGTGGATACGAAACTGCAGCCGCCAGAGTCGACGAACTCGACGATTTTTATCGGGCTACGGCTGAATACCTTGGCTGCGACACAAACGAGGTTGCCTACTGTGGGAGCGCGAGCGAGGCGTGGTGGAAGGCGTTCAGCTCGGTTCGGTTGGTAGCGGGTGACCGAATTCTTGTAGGCCACAGCGAGTTTCAAGCCAACGCTTTTGGCTGGCTTCAGGCCATGGATCGCGGTGTGATCGTCGACGTTGTTCCCAACGACGAACGAGGCGACTTCGACCTTGCCGAATTCGACCGCATGTTCGACACCGACGTAAAGCTGGTTTCGCTGACCCTCATCTCGATGAGCAATGGTGCTGTCCACCCAGCCGCGCAACTGGGCGATCGCCTACGTGACACTGATGCGATCTACCTTCTTGACTTTTGTCAGGGTGCGGGGCAGATGGCGCTGAACGTCGACGAACTCGGCTGCGACTTCGGCGTCTATACCGGCCGTAAATTCATGCGCGGGCCCAGAGGGACTGGCGCACTGTACGCCCGGTCGTCGGTTCTGGGTTCTTTGCAACCGTCGCCGTTTCTCGACGGGCGATCGGCAACGTGGTCAAGTCAGTTCTCATACGAGATGGCCGATTCCGCGCTCCGCTTCGAATTTGGAGAGGTCAGCTTTGCGTCGAAGGTCGGCCTTGCCGTAGCCACTCGATACGCGCTTTCGTGGGGGATGGACAACATCGAAAACAGGGTTGTCTCGCTTGCCGAACGCTTCCGAGCTCAACTAGCCGATGTGTCTGGTATCACGGTGCTCGACGAAGGCACCCGGCGCTGTGGCATCGTTACCTTCTCGGCCGATTCGCGACAACCGCTCGAACTTCAGCAGTCGCTGAGGTCCAACGGTGTCAACCTTTCGGCTCCCGGTCGGGTCAATGCTCAGCTCGACATGGGTGACCGTGGGCTCGACGGAGTTCTGCGGGCTGGAGTTCACTACTTCAACACCGACGAAGAGATCGACCGAGCTGTGAGTTTGATAACGGGCCTGATCTGAGTTTGCGCGGCTGCGTGTTGCCCTTTGTTAGTTGGGTTCGATTCTTTGGATCCAGATCGCCGAAGACACTCCCTTGACCTGCACTGGCCCTACTGGGTGCGAACGCAGGCCAGCTCTGTCTAGATCGTCTGGTGTCACTGCATCGTCGGTTGCGAGCAGTTCGCCCGGCCCGGCGAGATCTGCGACCCTGGCCCCGATGTTGATCGTCTGACCAGCAAGATCTGATCCTCGAACTACAGCTGGCCCGCGGTGCAGGCCCATTCGTATCGATAAGGGAAAGTCTCCGGCGTCGCGTGCTCCCTCGATCGCCTTCAAAAGTCGCATCGATTGTTCGACTGCGCACCGGGCACCGTCGAACCAGAGCATCAACCCGTCGCCGAGCTCCTTCACGATTCGAGCGTGTCCGTGCCCGCAGAGGATGTCTCTGGCCATTGCTACTTGCTGATCAAGAACATCGACTGCCGCGATGTCGCCGACCGCATCGTTGAACTCGGTGAATCCCACCAGATCGGTAAACAGAATCGAGCCGGTCTGGGTATTGGGCTGGGCTTCTGTCACTGGGCTCCGTTCACTTGCTCGTGCTCATCGGGTTGTGACTTTGACCTGGCCGTTGACGCTACGTGTGAGCACAACACAATCAGTGCCTACCGGCGCACTGTCGGCGGGATCCTCGGTGTGATGGATGTGAGTCCCGCTGGGTAACTCCACTTTGATGCGACCGTTGACTGTCTCGGCATCGACATCGCGAGCCTCGAGCATTGAAATCTCGATCCGACCGCTAATGCAATGGGCCTTCACCTGGCCCCGAACACCGCCAAGCTCTATGCGTCCCGAAGCCGTTGAGATGTCTGCGTTCTCGCAACTTGAAATGAGAACGGATCCGCTATTGGCTCGGATCCGACAGTTTCCGCGGGCGTGTTCGACTGTCACCTTGCCAGAGGCCGATCTGACATCGACGTGGTCAGCGGACTCAATGCTGACCCGACCAGATTCAGCTGTAACTGACACCGGCCCGACTTCTCCGGATATGTCGACCCGGCCCGACGACGATCCGACCACCACCTTGGTGCCTGTTGGAACGCGCACTGCAATCCGCGATCTGACGTCTTCGATGTAGA
>JAADHX010000175.1 GCA_013151655.1 Actinomycetota bacterium | reverse complement strand
AATGTCGTCGCCTGTGACCTGATTGTCGTGCCATTGAGCGGTTGTTACCCGAACCGGAGCGACCCCGTTTTCGGGCTCTAGGACACGTCCCATCACGTCGGGGATCTCTATTGGTTGACAGCCAAGGGCCAACGCCGCCCGGCGATGGCTGGCCACCCCGCCTGAGAAAATGGGCCATGGTGAGTCGGTGACCGACGAAAACAGTGCGGCCCCGGTATTGGATCGCTCGAGCGCAGCCGCAACATCGGCAAGCTCGTACTCGAGCGAAACCGGTTTGGACACCATGGCAAGCTGCCCGGCGGCCTCGAGGGCAGCGATGTAGCTTCGGAGATCGTCGACGAGGTTCACATGGCCATGTTAGTTACCCAGCAGTTCGAACTCGCTGCAAACCGAGAGTCACCAACCGTTGCGGCCGCGAATGTAGTTGGCTTGACCAACGTGTTGGAGGCAGTCATCGGCAACGCTGACGAGTCTGACCCCCATCGTTATCGGGTCGCCTTCGTAGTGATCGACGACCTGGTCGAGGTCGTCTGGTACCAACTTCGCTAACCACGCCCTGGTTCGTGCGGCGACGGCTACTAGGTACTCGAGAAGAGCCGCCGCGCTTTCGGGCCTCACTGCCGCGACATCTTCAGGACCATGCCCGTATCCGATATTGCCGGGATCAGAAACCAAGCCGAATCGATGGCCCCAGTCGCCACTTACCCAAATCTGCTCCGAGCCCATGATCTCGCCAAGATGGTCATCTTGCACACGCGCAAGATGCCAGATGAGCCAGCCAATGCTGTTCGACCCAACTGGGGCATCGACAAGCTGTTCGGTGTCGAGCCCCGTCACGGCCTGCTCGGCTAGAGGCACGACCCGGTCATACAGCTCGATTAACAACTCGGACACGTTCATGCGTCAACCCTACGACCCGATACTCCACCAGGTTCGTCCAGGCGTCCAGATGTGGGTTCTTCGCAACGCTGGAACTACTATCTCGGCCGAACCAAAGCCGAGGCAACCATGGCCAGATCCGATTTTGTCATCCGGAACGTCGAGTTGTATGACGGCACTGGTTCTCCCCCGCATCGCGCCGACGTGGCCGTCACTGCCGATCGCATCAGCCAAGTGGGACCAGCGAACTCCATCGCGGCCAACTCCGCCATCGATGGCAGCGGTCTAGCTCTCTCGCCTGGGTTCATCGATGCCCATACCCATGACGACTTCGCGGCGGTGCTTCACCCCGAAATGGGCTTCAAAGTTCAGGGTGGGGTTACCACATGCATTGTGGGCAACTGTGGTTTCGGAGCGGCTCCTTGGTCGGCCGCGTCTCAGATGGCTCCTGGGATCCACCCCAAAGGGGAACTACCAGAATGGGACGGATATGGCGGCTACTACGAACTCCTCGACCGCGAACCGCCAAGTGTCAACATTGGAGCCTTAACGGGCCACGGGACTATTCGGGCCGCTGTGGTCGGGTCGGCACCGGCTGCAACAGCTGGCCAAATTCGAGCCATGCGCGATTTGGTCCGAGAGGGTCTCGATGCTGGCGCTCTCGGTATGTCGAGCGGCCTCGTGTATGAGCCTGGCCGTCATGCCGACACTGCCGAACTTGTAGCTGTGGCCAGTGAAATGGCTGGAACCACTGCCCTCTACACGACACACATGCGAAATGAAGGTGCCCACCTACTCGATTCGGTTCGCGAGGCTATTGAGATCGGCGAACGCGCCGGGGTCGCCGTTCAGATATCGCATCACAAGGCAACGGGCCGTCAGAATTGGGGGCTCGTCAACGAGTCTTTGAAGCTGATCGAGGATGCCTGCAACCGGGGCCTCGACGTCTCAGCCGACCAGTATCCATACACAGCCGGAAGCACGATCTTGTCAATGATCGTCGCCAGCGGCGGAGTTAGCGGAGATAGCGATGAAACAGGCGAAGCCATCAGGCCGTCCGACCTATTGATCAGTTCGACGGCCAACCACCGCGAGTGGGAGGGGCGAACACTTGAAGATCTAGCCGCCGAGTTTGGGCTCAATGCTGTCGATGCCGCCGACAAAGTTCTGCAAGCAGAGCCTGACGCCACCACCATCATCTTCGCTCAAGACGAAATCGACGTTCAGACCGTGATGGCGCATCCAAGCACGATGATTGGTTCTGACGGACTTCCAACCCTCGATGGCAGACCCCACCCACGCCTTTACGGAACTTTCGCCCGTGTGCTTGGCCACTACGCGCGAGACAAAGGCCTGTTTTCGATGGAAGACGCCATCCGTCGAATGACCGGATTCCCGGCAACCAAGTTTGGGCTGAAGGACCGCGGCGTGATCCACAAGGGTGGGTTCGCCGACCTCGTCTTGTTCGATCCAGGCACAATCTGCGATGTCGCCACCTACGAAGACCCCCAACAACACTCGGCTGGCATCATCAAGGTCTGGGTCAACGGCGAACTAGTGGTGTCCGATGGCGCTCATACGGGTAAACGACCCGGCCGAGCGCTACGACGAGTCGACTAGCTGGCGGTTTCGCCAGGGCTTCACGACTACGAGCGTTGGCGTGATGCGGGCATGTAGTTCGAACCTGCGGTCACGTCGACTCGCGCTAGGAGCATCTCGCACGGTGGTTCGAAGTCTTCTGCAAACCGGACCGATGCTTCCTCACCAAGCAACTTCCACGGCAGCGCGGTGATTCGATCAGTCTCGTCCTCGATGTGCTGGCGAGTCGCGACCGCGGCATCGGTCACGACGCCATCAACGGCTAGGCCGCGACTCTCGAGCTGGACCCACGCTTCGGCTGTCTCTTCTGACGTGCTGCCACGCGACGAAGCCAACCAGTCCTTCTCGTAACCAACCCAGGCGTTGTGGATGATCGATGCTTCACTTCCCGACAAACCGGCGGCGACGACAAGGGCCCAATGGGTGTCGCCGCGCCATTCTCGGATGCAGTTCACGGCATGCCAACCGAACAGGACAGGGTCGGCTGGCCGTTCCATCCGAAGATGGGCACCAAAGAACACCCGCCCGAGACGTGGTAGCTGGTCAACTACAGACCAAAGGTCGGGTCCGAGCGCTGCCAGCGGCGCCATGATGTCTGGCGCATACTCAGCTAAACCCTCAAGAACTGCGGCGTCGCGAGCAGCCCAAACCGCTTCGTATGTCGTGTTCTTGTCGACAGCGTCGAGCGCGAGGGCAATACCTAGTGGGCTAATCGA
>JAADHX010000163.1 GCA_013151655.1 Actinomycetota bacterium | reverse complement strand
GCGAGTGTGCACTAGTAAAGCCAAAGCGATTCGGGCCTTGTTCCCAGGCAGGTCACGTTCGTCGAAATGCCCATTCGGGCCAACGACCGTTACTCGTCCAGTTAGGAACACTCTCAAGTCGAGAGGTGTCGACAAGATCTCACCAACCTTTCTGGTTCTCAGCGACGAACAGGCCCGAGCGATGGCCAGACCGAACTGACCGTTCCTCCACTACCGCCTTCAACCAGGAGGCGCGATCCTCGGAGACCACAATGAAACAGTTTGCGTGTGCGACCGTTGTCGAAGGTTGCGACGGAGTAGTAACAGGTGCCAACGAAGACGAGGTGTTGCAGGCAGCCGCGGAGCATGCGGCTGACGCCCACGGCATGACCGACGTGCCGCCCGAGGTCGTCGACGCGATCCGAGCCGGCATCACCGACGCTTAACCTCGGTTCGCGCTTGGCTGTGGATCGCTGTCTCGTGCGGGCCGCTTCCAGCTACTAGAAGCTCGTCGTACCAATCGGCGATGCTCGACCAGGTCGGCTGCTCGACGTCTCTGCGACTGTCGCGTTTGTCCACATCGCCAGTGTGTCAGCTCTCCAGAGTCAGACTATTGCCTTCCACGATGCGGCAGCAGTTGATTGTGGCTTCCATCATCCGGTAATGTTCGGGTATGGCGGTTCAGAGTGTCGATCGAGCCCTATCGCTACTTGAAGCGGTTGCCGACGAGCCATGTGGTCTCGCCGACATTGCCAAACGGGTCGATCTTGCCCTCAGCACGACGGCAAGGTTGCTCAAGACCCTCGAGGGGCGCCAAGCCGTGATTCGCGACGGCAATGGTCGGTATTCGATCGGCTCCTTTGTCACCGGGTTGTCGGATGGCGCGCAGCTAACCGCCAACATTCAAGATGCAGCCCACGACCAACTGGCGTGGTTGGCCGACGTGGTCGACGAAGCCGCGTGTCTGTCAATCCCTCTCGGAACTGAGATGTTGACGCTCACGCAAGTCGACGTCCCCAGGCCGGTTCAAGCCCAAGACTGGACCGGCCACCGATGGTCAATCACCGCGGGCGGCTCCGGCGCGGTCCTGATGGCCACGTGGCCCGAAAGTCGAATGGCGCCACTTCTGGCTTCTGTGTCTCCTAAGGAGTGCCGATCCATACGCGCTGCAATCACCAAGGCGGCCGAGAGCGGTGTGTGCTGGAGCCGTGGTTCGTACGTTGCTGACCTGTCGAGTGTTGCTGCCGCGGTTGTGGACCGCGACGGCAGGGGTGTCGCATGTGTCATCGCGTATGGTCCGTCATATCGGTTTCCGGCCAAGAATCAGATGCGCCGTATCGAACAAGCAGTTACCGAGGCGGCTCGAGTCGTTTCTGAGAAGTTGGAGGCGTAACGATAATGGTGAGACGTGGGCGAGCCCGATCAACGGCGACCGAGCCCAAAATCAGACAACTACCTTGGCGACAGGTCGAGAATTGTCACGGCCCCATGCCCATTCTTGATCCAGAAGGGGTCGAGACGATCCACAACGCGTCGATCCGCGTCCTGGAAGAGCTTGGTATCGAACTCTGGAGCGAACCCGCCCGCGAGCTCTTTCGCGATGCAGGGGCCGTCGTAGAAGGCGAAGTCGTTCGTGTCGGCCGCGACGTCATCGACGCCGCCTTGGCAACCGCACCTTCGGAGTTCCATCTGACTTCGCGCAATCCGGCCAAGTCGTTGCACATTGGTGGTAACCGGCTGGCTTTCGGATTGGTTGCCGGACCGCCCGCGGTTCACGACGAGATCAACGGTCGACGGGCCTCGAACATGGTCGACTACGAGAACTTCATCCGGCTGGCCCACTACTTCAACGCCATTCACATCATCGGTAACCAGGTTGCTGCGCCAATGGAGCTTCCGGCTAACAACCGTCACCTCGACACCTACAACGCAAACCTCTCGTTGTCGGATCTGAGTTTTCATTGCACCGCGATTGGGCGCGGTCGGGCCATGGACGGTATCGAGATGATGGCCATCAGCCGTGGGATCACGGTCGACGAGATGGCCGATTCTCCTGGCGTCACCACCATCATTAACGTGAACTCGCCTCGGCGATTCGACGAAGAAATGGCCAACGGCCTCATGACGATGTCGCAGCACGGCCAAGCTGTCTCGGTCACGCCGTTCACCCTTATGGGAGCAATGACACCGGTCACTCTTGGCGCTGCCCTTACTCAGCAAAATGCCGAAGCGTTGTTCGGGATAGCTCTGACTCAGTTGGTCAAGCCTGGCGCTCCCGTGTTTTATGGTGCGTTCACCTCCAACGTCGACATGCGTTCGGGCGCGCCGGCCTTCGGTACTCCCGAACATGCCAAGGCCAACGTTGTGTCTGGCCAGTTGGCCAGGCGATACGGGTTGCCGTATCGGGCCTCGAACTCGAGTGCATCCAATGTGGTCGATGCCCAAGCTGCCTATGAGACCCAGATGTCGCTTTGGGGCTGCGTGCTTGGCGGGGCCAACCTCATCTATCACGCTGCGGGCTGGATGGAAGGTGGGCTCCAAGCCAGCTATGAGAAGCTGGTGCTCGACGTCGAGATGCTCCAACAGATGATGGAGTTCTTGACACCAATCGATCTTTCACCGTCAGAGTTGGCATTCGATGCCATGGAACGTGTACCGACCGGTGGTCACTTCTTTGGCGACGACCACACACTCGAGCGTTACGAGAACGCGTTCTACGCACCGATGCTGTCCGACTGGCAGAATCACGGTGCCTGGACCGAGGCCGGGGCATTGAATGCAACCCAGCGGGCTACGACTCTTTGGCAGACGGCGTTGGCCGACTATTCAGAACCAACACTCGAAGACGGCATCAGGGCCGAACTCGACGAATACGTTGCCAAACGTAAAGTTGAGATTGGCGATGGCGAGCCATGACCGAAAAGCACACGCCAGTACGCACTCCGACACCCTCGAGACTGCCTACTCCAGTTCTGAAATTTGCCACCGACACTTCGTTCGACGATTTGCCCGATCACGTAGTCAGCATGGCGAAACGATGTCTGCTCGACCTACTTGGTGTCGCGGCGGCTGGGCGAGCAACGGCGATGTCGAACCTGATGCACGACCATGCCGCTACACACTTTGCCGCAGGGACTCGTAACGATGCCATTCTCGGCGCTCCAATGATCTTCGATGGCCGTGTTGTTAGCCCTGCCGGCGCGGCGCTGGCCGGTGCG
>JAADHX010000113.1:17673-19337 GCA_013151655.1 Actinomycetota bacterium | reverse complement strand
TCCCATGATCAATATGACCCATCGTCCCCACATTCACATGAGGCTTCGTACGCTCAAACTTCTCTTTACCCATGAGAAACACTCTCTCCTGCGGGGTCCTAGCCCTCTTGATGATGAGTCCACCATCGTTGGTGGATCCGTAGCGGGGACGGGGTTCGAACCCGTGACCTCACGATTATGAGCCGTGCGCTCTGACCAACTGAGCTACCCCGCCATGACGGGCGCAAACCCATCAGCGAGCCCCGTGCCGGAATTGAACCGGCGACAACCGCCTTACCATGGCGGTGCTCTACCGACTGAGCTAACGGGGCCTTATTACTGTCGTTCCCGCCCTCAGACAGGAACGAGTGAGCATACCTGAGCCCGACTCCCGCGCGCGTCACAATTGCCTACAGCAGAGGAGGTTTTATGGAGACAAGAATGGCGGTGATCGACGACTCAGAAGCGATCCGCACCATCTACAACCACGAGGTCGAGCACTCCGCGGTTACGTTCGATCTTCGCCCTCGATCACTGGACGAACAGCGGGCCTGGCTCTTCGACCGAAGCGGCGCTCACTCTGTTGTTGTGGCCGAGGTTGACGACGAGGTCGCCGGCTTCGCGTCGCTGTCGCCCTTTCGATCTAAGCCCGCATACAGAACGAGTGTCGAGAACTCAATCTACGTAGCCGAATCGCACAGGGGCGAAGGAATCGGCGACATGTTGCTCGGCGAACTCTGTGAGATGGCAGACCGCCACGGCTTTCACGCCATGTTCGCCCGCATCGTCGATGCCAACAGCGCCTCGATCGCCCTTCACCTAAAGCATGACTTCTTCGACGTCGGTACCGAAGTGCAGGTCGGACGTAAGTTTGGCCGCTGGCTCGACGTCAAAGTGATGCAACGCCTCGCTCCTGGTCCTAGCTAGAACGACTCGATGACCGAAGTGCAGAGCGCCAATCAGAGCTACTACGAAGCCGAGGCCCATCTAGGAATCCGAAAGCCTTTGGTGAACCAACGAGTTGAGCTTCGAAACGTCTGTATTGACCTTCTGACTCGAGAGGGTCGCCACCGAGTGCTCGATCTCGGCGCCGGACCGGGAGGCGACGGCCGCGGGTTCATCGATGCCGATATCGACTTCATCGGTGTCGATCTAGCGCACGCGAACGGAGTCCTAGCCGCCCGCAACGGCATCACGGTCGTGCAGGGTTCAATCGCCGCGCCTCCGTTAGCACAGAGGTCATTCGACGCCGGTTGGTCGATGAGCACCTTGATGCACGTTCCCGACGGTGAAGTCGTGGATACGGTCGCGGGCATGATCACCCCGCTACAGGACGGTGCTCCGCTAATGATCGGGCTCTGGGGTGGGCCACTAGAACTTCTGATCGGCGACAGCGACATCGCGGGGCAGCAGCGCTACTTTCATAACCGACCTCTGGATGCGAATAGAGAAGTCTTCGCAACTTGCGGTTCGGTCGAGAGCGCGACTATTTGGAAAACCAAGGCCAGCGGCGAGTACCAAGTGTTCCTGGTACGAATAGCAAGCTAACCCCACAAGAAGTTCATGAGCTGAGCCACATCACGCGTAGGTGGGTTCATCAATTTCGTTGGAGCTGGGGGAGACCCATCGGGTTGGGGAATGGAAGGATCTCAGCGTCTCCAGCTTGAACAAGAGAGCCTAGCTTG
>JAADHX010000113.1:0-17668 GCA_013151655.1 Actinomycetota bacterium | reverse complement strand
CTAGGGCGAGCGCTTCGATGTTGGAATCAACTCGGCGCAAAGCAGCTGCCGCAGATCTGGCCCGCGCTTCAACCAGAGTCGGTTGACTCGTATACGACCACACATCAGGAACGGGACCTGGCCACCATCGAAGGCGCAAAGTTGTAGAACGACGCTTCGACAACGCCAGCGGTCACTGCGCCAAGCGGAGCGGCGCGAAAGCCGAAGTACCCCAGCCAGAACCCACGGAGCCCAACATCTTTGGCCGCTTGTCGAGACTCCGGAGCGAAGTATGTCACCGCATGAATTGTCTCGATTCGTTTCCAGAACTCCCGAGCGAGGTTCACCTCGCCACCCTCGATGGCCAAAGCTCCGCGTCAGGCCGCATGACCAGTCATCCACTTCGTTATCCGGGCCGCATGATCATCCAAGCGGTCGGCGAAACCGGATCGCCGCAGATGAAGGCCGAGGTTCATTACGTTGAGGCTGCGCGCCGCCGAAAACACCTCCTGCATCTGCGGAGTTAGGTCTGGCCAGGGTCGAGTTGACTGTAGCCAACCCGAAACGGTTCCACCAGTTCGGGCCTCGATCGCTGAAGATCAGCAATAGTAAGGGCAACGTCTTGAACCGCAAATCCAAACTGGAGGTCCTGAAAGTCAATCGGGTTTAACCGGCCGCGATGCACCAGGACGTTGTGCACCCCAAAGTCGCCGTGCAAGAGGTGGGGGCGATGCGGTGGCGACCGCCAGAGGTCATCAAGGAAGCGTTGTACTCGATCAATAGCTTCAGCGAATAGGTCTCCGTGCCTAGACTGGTAATCCACAACTCGGTTCTCTTCGTGGAAGTACACGACGCGATCGGCAATAACCTCCGGTGGGGTCGTTCCATGATCGTGCCCTGCGGCCTGACCATGTAGCTGGGCTAGGAGTGCGCCAGCCGCCATCATCAGTTCGTGGTTGCTCGAACTGCCAGCAAGGTGACTTGCCAGCGGGCGCCCCTTGACCCAGGTGAACATCGAGCAGCTCCGCGGTTCTGGAACACCCGAGCGGGCAATTGTTGTCCAGTGTCTACCGTCACTGGTCGGAATGTTTCTTGGCGACCCGAATCCCACATCACAAAGCGATGCCAGCCATCTCGCCTCGACATCTTCGACGCCAACGGCGTGAATTCGACAAGCGTCACCAACTCGAAGAACGAACTTGCGATCGTCGACGCGAATGCGAAACATCGTGTTGAACGAGTGCATCGACAACAGGCTTACGTCGGCATCGCCGTGCCCGTAGTCCTGCGAGAGCACGTCGATGGCCAACGACCTCAGCCTCAGCGCCTTACCTCGTTTGCTTAGGTCGTCGAAATCTTGCACTCTCTCATTCTGCCTCCACGGACTCGCGTGAGTGTTGAATTCTTAGTCCAACTCCGAGGATCCATCTCGGTCCTACGAACCGGCCAGGACCGCGACGATTGGTGCGCACATCTCCATGGCCTTGTCGTTGACGATGTAGTACGAGAATCCATACTCGTCTCTGCGGGCTCGCATCTGGTCGACAATTTCGTCGACAGACCCGATGAACCGTGAGGGCATTTCGAGCACACCTTCGACAGACACATCGGCCCAGTGCTGAGCCTCCACCAACTCGGTTGCAACACGACGGCGATCTCGAGTGACCGTGATCGACATCGTGGTGCTTAGTTCGATCTGCGGGAATCGATCACCAGCACCCTCTCGAACCCAGCCGATCTTTGTCCGCACCGATTCGGCCAAAAGTTCAGCGGGGTCAGCAACCATGACTCCCGATGAAGTATCAACAGTCATCAGGCTAACAATGTCGGCTTCTCGGCCAGCCAGTCGACACATGCGTTTCTTGCCAGCGCCCACCAGAATCCGAGGACGGCGGCGAGCGTGTGGCTGAGGGAACGGCTTCAGGTTATCGAGTTGGTAGTGGTCGCCAGCGAAGCTCACCACGTCAGCGCTGAGAAGTTTCTTGAACAGCTGAAGCGCCTCTTCCAGGCGTTCGATGCGAACCCCAGCGGGGTCGAACTTGACGCCAAGTTGTTGGTACTCCGATTCGAGCCAACCCGCGCCAAGACCGAGTTCGAACCGTCCGCCAGACAACAGATCCAGGGTCGCAACTTCTTTAGCCAGCACCGCTGGATGTCGGAAGTCGTTGTCGATCACCAGTGTCCCAACCAGAAGTGACTCGGTGACTTCTGCGGCGACCGCAAGAGCTGCGATAGGGGCGAAGGTTGCACTCCCAAACGCCGGAACGAAATGATCTCGCATCAGCAAAGTCGAATAGCCCAGAGCCTCAATCCGCCGAGCCTTCGCCACCCACGCCTCGCGGGTGGTCATGTTCTCCACCAACACGCCAAAACGAAACTTGTGCCGAAGTGTCATGCCAACATTGAACTCGTGCACTCTTGCCGGACCTAGCCAGATTCAGACAACCTCAGCCGGGGACCGCGACAAATTGAGGATCTGAGCCACATCGTGTGTAGCTGTGTACCTCAATTTCGTCGGAGTTGGCGCGGATCCACTTCCATCCATTTGCCGACGTCTTCTAGGGCAGTGAAACCCCATTGGGCGTATAGGCCGTGGGCGTCTTTGGTTGCGAGCAGGAAGTGACCAAGCGATTGGACCACCGGATGGTCGAGGATGAACTGCATCAGTGCCTTTCCTAAACCGCCGCCCTGGTGTCCCGGTAGCACGAACACGTCACACAAGTAGCCGAACGTCGCTCCGTCAGTGATAACGCGAGCAAAAGCGACCTGCTCGCCGGAGGGACCGTACGCGCCGAAACACAAACTCGACCCGATCGAAGACTCGACAACTGATCGACTCCGACCTGATGCCCAGTAGCTGTGTTTGTTCAGATAGTCGTGGACCACTCCGACATCGATTCGAGATCGATCGGTCGAAAGGACAAACCTCTCGAGATGAGTCGATTCGATAACAACATCGAGGTCTCCCATACGAGGGCCAACGCTAGCCGTCACAGCCATCGCGGGCACCTGTGCTCGCTAGCGCGGATGTGACAATGGCCACTATGGTGCGAGCCATGGCGACCAAGAACACACCCAAGAAGATCCTTCTCGACGAGTCCGAGATGCCCACTCAGTGGTACAACCTCGTGGCCGACCTTCCAGTACCGCCCCCACCGGCGCTACATCCAGGTACTCACGAACCTGCTGGACCTGAGGACTTCGCGCCGCTGTTTCCGATGGCTCTCATCGAACAGGAGGTGACCACCGAGCGTTACATCGATATTCCTGGAGAAGTGCTCGACATATACAAAATCTGGCGCCCGAGCCCACTGTTTCGGGCCAGACGCCTGGAGGAGATGCTCGATACTCCCGCTCGCATCTACTACAAGTACGAAGGCGTTAGCCCAGCCGGTTCACACAAGCCCAACACGTCTGTGCCTCAGGCCTACTACAACCACAAAGAGGGCATCAAGAAGCTGACTACCGAAACAGGCGCCGGTCAGTGGGGAAGCGCTCTGGCCTTCGCCACCGCCCAGTACGGCATGGAACTCGAAGTCTGGCAGGTGGCGGCGTCGTATCGAGCCAAGCCCCACCGGCGAACAATGATGGAAATCTGGGGAGCAACTGTCCATTCAAGCCCTTCAGAGATCACCGAGTTTGGCCGTTCGCTACTGGCCGAGAACCCGGACCACCCAGGATCGCTCGGTATCGCGATCTCCGAAGCCGTAGCCATGTGTGTTGCCGACCCCGAAGCGCGTTACGCGCTTGGTTCGGTGCTGAACCATGTGCTCATGCACCAGACCATCATCGGTGAAGAGGCCCTACTTCAACTAGCCAAGGTCGATGAGGTGCCAGACCTTTTGGTCGGCTGCACCGGCGGAGGATCGAACTTCGGAGGGCTTGCCTTCCCATTCATGCGCGAGAAGATGGCCGGGAACATGAATCCAACCATCCGCTGTGTGGAACCGGCGGCTTGTCCATCTCTGACTCGCGGCGAGTATCGCTACGACTTTGGCGACACGGCAGGAATGACCCCGCTGCTGAAGATGCACACGCTCGGTCACAGCTTCATCCCAGACCCCATCCACGCTGGGGGGCTGCGCTATCACGGCATGAGCCCGCTCGTTTCGCACGTGTATGACCAGGGAATGGTGGAGGCAATCGCTATTCCTCAACGGGAGTGTTTCGATGCCGCCATCAAGTTCGCCAAGACCGAGGGCATCGTCCCCGCGCCAGAACCCACTCATGCTTTGGCCGCCGCCATCCGCGAAGCACTTGCCTGCAAGGAGTCCGGAGAAGACAAGGTCATCCTCACCGCGCTCTGCGGCCACGGACACCTCGACCTGGCGGCCTACGACGCGTACCTGAACGACGATATGGTCGACTACGACCTACCCGACGAGGCTGTCAACGAGGCCATGAAGACCGTGCCAGTTCTGGGCTAGCCGACGCCGTGCTTCGCTAGGCCGGACGTAGTCAGGTCAAATTGGTAGAGCACGTCGACAACTTCGGGCGGGTCGTTCTTCAGCACGTGGCCGGGCATCAGCGCCCAGCCCCGGCTCTCATACATCGACCTAGCCCGAATGTTGGCTTCAAGCACCCAGAGGTTGATCGCCCCGGCGCCGAGACTTCGAGCAAGCCCCATGGCCACGTCGTGCAGAGTCGCGCCAACTCGTTGACCCCATCGGTCCGGGTGGACGTACAGACGACTCAACGCTAGACCTGCTGGCAAACTCGAATCGGCTGCTACGGCAGCGACTCCAACGACGACGTCGTCCACTTCGGCCACGAACACCTTGGAGGTGAGTCCCTCGACGAGGATTCTCCATCCAGGCAGCAACGACTCGGCGGTCGGGGGAACCGACGCTGGTGGGAAGATGTCGACGAACGCGACGACTGCCGACGCGTGGTGCACGGCGGCTACCGAATTGACGTCGGCCAAGCGGGCAGGCCGAACCGCAATTTGAGGCATCAGCCGAGATCGACCCTCCCGCTTGCGAATGCTAGCTACGGAAGTTCTCGAACTGCAACGGGATGTCGAGGTCGCTGTCCTTCAGGGAGGCAATTATGTCTTGCAAGATATCGCGCTTCTTTGCGGTAACTCTGACCTGTTCGCCTTGGGTCTGCGACTGGACACCTTTGTGGCCGAGAGCCTTGATGAACTTGTTGATCTCTTTGGCTTTGTCGGACGAGATACCGGCCACTAGGGCAATCTTCAGGCGCACGGTTCCACCCGCTGCGGGTTCAATCTCGCCATAAGAAAGGGCCTTCAGGCTCACCTTGCGCCTGACCATCTTCTCTTCGAGGACCACCTTGATGGCGTTGAGCCGATCCTCTGAGATCGACGCCAAGGTGATCTCTTTGTCGCTAAGTTCGATCGAAGACTGGGTGTCTCTGAAGTCGTAGCGTTGTGCGAGCTCTCGCGATGCCTGATCGATCGCATTGCCAATCTCTTGATCGTCAATTTCGGATACCACGTCGAACGAAGCCATAGGCGAACGGTAGCCGAACCTGATCGATACTCGTGGACCAAAATTGGAGATGGCCCTCCGCCGTAGCGGGGAGCCATCTCAGGTTTAGTGGGCCGAGGAGGATTTGAACCTCCGTAGGCGTAAGCCGACGGGTTTACAGCCCGTTCCCATTGGCCACTCGGGCACCGACCCAAAACCGAATGGTCACGATAGCGCGCTCACAGCGAACCCCGCACCGCAAATCCGAAACATCGCCTGCGAAGCCGCTGAAAGTCAACAGCGCCGCGAGGGCCCCAAAGGCGCGAAGCCGCTGAAAGTTACTGCCAGGAGAGGTCGCGAAGGCGACGGATGCGTTCGTCCATTTTGGGATGGGTGGAGAACAGGCTGCGAAGGCCACCAGTGCCGGCTAGTGGGTTGGCGATATACATCTGAGCTTGGGCAGGGTCGGCGATGCCGCGAATCTGTTGGGTACCAAGCTCGAGTTTCTCAAGCGCTCTGGCCAGCGGCTCGCCGTCGCCAAGGGTGCGAGCCGCAGTGCGGTCGGCTTGAAACTCGCGGCTCCTAGATATGGCCATCTGCAACACGAGTGCCGCTATGGGGGCCACGATGATGAGTGCGAGCTCGGCGAAAATGTTGCGATCGCGTCCACGGCCTCCCCCACCAAAGATTGCCGCGAACTGGGCCATCCGGGCAGTGAAGGTGATTGCGGTGGCAATAGCAGCTGCCACCGAACCGATGAGAATGTCGCGGTTCTTAATATGAGCCATCTCGTGGGCGAGAACACCACGAATCTCGTACCAATCGAGATGCTGGACGAGCCCTTGGGTAATACACACGGCGGCGTGGCTTGGGTTGCGGCCCGTCGCGAACGCGTTTGGTTGGGGGTCGGGGCTCACGTAGAGCTTGGGCATCGGCTGGTTTCCGCGCTCGGCCAACTCGCGCATGATGGTCCAATATTCGGGCAGTTGACCAACTTGTAGCTCGATGGCTTTGGCCGACTTTATGGCCAGCGTGTCGCTGAACCAGTACGAACCGCCCACCATTACAAAGGCAATGATCACCCCGATGATGAGTCCGCTTGGACCAAACGCGCTGGAGATGGCCAGGATGAGACCAGCCATCCCTGCCAGCAGAACGGTCGTTTTAGCAGTGTTCTTCATCTTGTTCTCGCGCTCAGAGGCGCGAACTCCTTTGTCTATTCAACGCAATCGAAGGGCCGCCCGTTCCATCGCTGTTTCCGCTGGCCGGGGTTAGTCCTCTTGGGGTGACTGTTCGGCGCGGTTGCGGATCTCTTCGACAACTGACGCGTCGGCGAGGGTGGTGGTGTCGCCGAGAGTTCGACCTTCGGCTACATCGCGAAGTAGGCGCCGCATGATCTTGCCAGATCGAGTCTTAGGCAAGTCTGGCACCAGCACCACGGCTCGCGGCCGGGCGATGGCACCGAGCTTTTTACCTACATGTTGGCGGATCTCTTCGCGCAGGTCGTCGGTGGCGGTGACGTCACCTATAAGAATCGTGTAGCCGACGATGGCCTGGCCAGTGGTCGCATCGTTGGCCCCGACAACGGCTGCCTCGGCCACTGCCGGGTGATCGACTAGCGCCGACTCGACCTCGGCAGTCGAGATGCGGTGACCCGAGACGTTCATTACGTCGTCGACACGACCCAACAGCCACAGGTAGCCGTCGTCGTCGATCTTGACGCCATCGCCTGCGAAGTAGCGACCTTCGTATTCGGTCCAGTAGGTGGACATGTACCTGTCGGGATCGCCCCAGATACCTCGCAACATCGATGGCCACGGCTCGGTGATGGGGAGATAGCCACCACCGCGCTCGATCTTGTTGCCGGCATCGTCGACTACCTCAACAACCACGCCAGGTATGGCATGACATGCCGACCCAGGTTTAGTGGTCGTTACCCCAGGCAGCGGCGTAATCATGTTCGCACCGGTCTCGGTCTGCCACCAAGTATCGACAATCGGGCAACGTTCATGACCAACGTGTTCGTGGTACCACATCCACGCTTCTGGATTAATCGGCTCGCCGACGGTGCCAAGAACACGCAACGAAGACAGATCGTGGCGCTGTAGCTCCTGAGCACCCCACTTCATAAAGGTGCGTATGGCGGTGGGAGCGGTGTAAAGCTGGGTTACCCCATACCGATCGATGATGTCCCACAGTCGATCCTTCGACCACTCGGACCGCTCGCCAACTCGCATCTCTTCGCGGGGCGTGTCTGGAGTGCCTTCGTACATGACCGACGTAGCGCCATTGGTGAGCGGCCCATAAACGATGTAGCTGTGACCAGTGACCCAGCCAATGTCGGCCGCGCACCAGTACACGTCGGTTTCTGGACGAAGGTCGAACACATACTTATGGGTGAAAGCCACCTGAGTGAGGTAACCACCCGTGGTATGCATGATGCCCTTGGGTTTGGCGGTCGTACCCGACGTATAGAGCAGGTAGAGGAGGTCTTCGCTGTCCATTGGTTCTGGCGGACAATCCGCAGATGCGTCGGCCATGAGGTCGTGGTACCAGTGGTCGACAGCGGCGTTCCAGTCGGTGTCTTGGCCGGTGCGCTGAACCACCACGACGTTCTCGACCGTCGATGTGGCGGCAACTGACTCATCGACCGTTGGCTTGAGAGCGAACGGATCACCGCGGCGATAACCGCCGTCGGCAGTGATAACGATCTTGGCTGAGGCGTCGTCGATTCGGTCGGACAGTGAATCGGCCGAGAAGCCGCCGAACACAATCGAGTGGGGGGCTCCAATGCGCGCACAAGCCAGCATCGCTACCGGCAGCTCGGGAATCATCGGCATGTAGATGCAGACCCGATCGCCCTTTTCGACACCCAACGACTTCAGTACGTTGGCGAATTTCGAGACCTCATCGAGAAGGTCGGCATACGTGATGGTGCGCTTGTCGCCAGGTTCGCCTTCCCAGTGCAGCGCAACCTTGTCGCCAAGCCCAGCCTCGACATGGCGATCGAGGCAGTTGTAAGCAACGTTGAGCTCGCCGCCAAGGAACCACTTGGCGTAGGGAAGCTCCCACTCGAGAACCGTGTCGAAATCAGTAGACCAAGTGAGCAACTCACGCGCCTGCCTAGCCCAGAAGCCGAGCCGGTCGGCTTCGGCTTCTTCGTACAACGACTGATCCGCGGCTAAGGCCGCGGCCTTGAACTCTGGCGAGGGCGGAAAGGTCCGATCCTCGATCTGATAGTCCTCAATGGTGGGTTCGGACACGTCGGTTACCCCTTGCCGTGGTGCATCGCGATGCTAACCGAACCTGTTGGTTTACACGACCGACAGAGCTGCTCCGATAATGCCGGCGTCATTGCGGAGTTCGGCGGCCACAATCGGTGTTCGTGTGTTCAAGCGAGCGAAGAACTTGTGATGGCGTCGCGACACTCCCCCGCCGACGATGATGAGGTCTGGCCACACGAGACGCTCGACCGTCCGCAGGTAACGATTGACCCGATCGCCCCATTCGTCCCAGGTCAGGCCGTGTGCCTTGCGCCAACGCGACGCGGCCATCGTCTCGGCGTCGACGCCATCGATCTCGATGTGGCCGAGCTCCATGTTTGGCACCAGCACCCCATCGACAAACAGACAAGTGCCAATACCAGTTCCGAAGGTTGTGATGAGCACGGTTCCTGTCTGACCGCGGCCGGCCCCATACCGCATCTCGGCGACTCCGGCGGCGTCGGCATCGTTCCGAACTGTTACCGGTAGGCCACAGGCATCACTGAAGAGTCCAGCCGCATCAGTGTCGCGCCACGACGAATCCATGTTGGCCGCAGAGTAGACAACGCCATGCTGCACAACGCCTGGGAAGGTACAACCCACAGGGCCAGACCACTCGAAGTGCGCTACGACCTCAGCCATGGTTGTCGCTACTGCTTCTGGAGTCGCGGGCTGTGGTGTCGTTATGCGCAGCCGTTCGGTGTTGAGGGCTCCTTTGCTGAGGTTCACCGGCGCGCCCTTGATGCCAGAACCGCCAACGTCGACTCCGAAACGAACCGAGTCGTTCTTGGCCTTAGGCCTGTCTCTGAAGATGGGCCAGATCATTGAAGGTTCCCAACGGGCGAGGTCATCGTCTAACCCATGTAGCGACCGTAAACCCACCAACACCGTTTTGGTCCAAGAGGGCCACCGTACCGGGGTCGTTTCGGTCAGAGGCTTGGGGCCGATGCGTAAGAACCCACTCCCGTTGTGTCATACACGTTGCTCCTCGGTGGAGTTGGTCGAATGGAACGTCGCAAGTGATGTCGACAGGATGGTCCAGATCGAACGGGTCGCTCCCCCGACGATGCCGATCATAGGTACGCAACCAGCCCCTGTTTGGCCGCTGGGCCAACTCGCCCGTAGTGGCCCCGTAGTCCATGATCGTGACCTCGCCACCAATACCAACAAGCTCGATGGCCTGGTGCACCCAGAGAGCCATCCGATCGGCTAATGGAAACTCGACGCCATCGGCGACGGCGCCGCCATGGTGCAATGCCCTCGTCGTCGCGCCGCCATCGGCTGCTCGCCAAACGGTCTCAGCCGATGAAACACCAACCTCGACAAACAGCTCTTCGACCGCATCGTCGACCCGCCGAACAATGCGCACCGGCAGATTGTCTAGCAACTCATTGGCAACAACGAAATGAACGTCATGATCGAATCGAGCTCGACCTAGGTCGGAGATGGCAGCTACCGGCGCGATTGCGTCGGCCCCATCGACGGTCAGTTCGCCCATGAGACGTTGCATTGCCGTTTCTCGTTGAACCTCAGAAACCTCGACCATCACCCACCGCAGACACTCCCGACAATCGAGGGGCAACTGAAGGCAACCCAGAGCTAAAGTTCCGACACCCGCACCACCCTCAACCACTACAAATGGGCAAGGCCGACCGAGCAGGTTCCATCTTGCATCGAGGGCGGCGCCAACCGCACGAGCAAACTCGTTGCCAAGCTCGGGCGCGGTGAAGAAGTCGCCGCCGGCGCCGGCCGCGCCACCGGACATGTAAAACCCACCATCGCCATAAAGGCGTTGTTCTTGGAACTGGTCAAACCTCAGCAAGGCCATGATGCCGTTGCCTCTGGCCGTTTCAGATCAGAGCGCGAACGACGCGGAGAAGTCGCCGAACCGAGCAGCGAGCTGTGGAAACACCCCGAAGGCCAGCGTGGCTAACACTGTGAGACCGAGGGCAAGGGTCAATGTACCCGACACCGATACTGGGCTGGTGTCGCCGTCGGGGGCGTCGCTCATCCACATCTCGCGCAGAACCTTGGCGTAGTAACTAAAGGCGAGAACAGCATTGAAAGCCACCACCACGGCCAAAACGGTGCCTTGAACCGAAGAAGCGTCGAGTAGGGCCCTCCAAACTAGCAGTTTGGCGACCCAACCACCCGCAGGCGGTATACCCGCCAGCGCAGCCATGAACACTGTCATCGCTACAGCAAGGCCAGGTGCATAGGAGAACAACCCCGCGTACGAGGAGATCTCGCCGCTGCGAGTCTTCTTAGCTACCGCAAGCACAACCGCGAATGCGCCAAGGTTCATGAAGGCGTAGATGATCAGATACGTGACGATGGCCTGAATGGCACTGTCAGTTGCCTGGCCAGCAACCGCGAAGGGCGCCAGCATGAAGCCGCCTTGGGCCACACCCGAGTAGGCCAACATCCGGACAATGTTGGTCTGGCGCAAAGCCATCAGGTTGCCAACGGTCATGGTGAGAGCGGCCATGATCCAGAAGAAGGGCTCGACGACGTCGTAACGCCCCGAGAAAGCAACAAACACAAGCTGCAACAAGGCGACGAAGCCAGCGGCCTTGGCTGCCACTGCCAAGAAGGCAGTGATGGGAGTCGGCGAACCTTCGTAGACGTCTGGAGCCCACGTGTGGAACGGAACGGCCGATACCTTGAAGCCGAAACCGACAAGAACAAACAAGATGCCGAGCGTGACCATCGGGGCGCTATCACCGCCAGTATCGAGGGCCACCCTGATGGCGTCGAACTGAGTCGAGCCCGATACACCGAATATGAGCGACATGCCGTACAACATGATTGCCGACGCGAAGACACCCATCAGGTAGTACTTGAGACCCGCCTCGTTTGACGTGGCTCCACCCTTGCGCCATGCCGCCAGCATGTAGGCCGGTATCGACAGAAGCTCGAGTGCGATGAACATGGTGATCAGGTCGCGAGATGACGCGATGAGAACCATGCCTAGCAGCGACGCCAACAACAACGAGTAGTACTCGTTCTCGTGGTAGTCGCCGTCGCGGATGTAGTCGACCGATAGCAGAACAACCACAAACCCCGAGATCAAGAACAACGCCTTGAGGGTGAGGGCCATGTCGTCGACTACGAATGCTCCGTCGAACATGGATCGATCGGCGCCGTCGACTGCCAACGTCAGTACTGGAACAAGCGTAGCCAGGAGTCCCACAGCGGCCAGCGCAGGCATGACCCGACGAGCTCGCTCGTTGTACACGATGTCGATCAGCGTCAAGATGCTGCCAACCGCGAGCAGAACGAGCTCAGGCGCGAACGCGTGCCAGTCGATCGCTGGTCTTTCGAAGGCGAGCATGGCCAGTTCCATCGATCAGCCTCCGAAGGCCGAGACGATGTTGCCGACGGTGTCGTCGGTGAGCGAGAAGATCAAGTTTGGATATACACCGAAAGCCAAGATGGCCAAAAGGAATGGAGTCCAGGCCAACCACTCGTACTGATTCACGTCGGCGATTTCGAGGTCGGCGAACTCTTCAGTGGGTTCACCAAACGCGGTGCGCTGGTACAACCAAAGCAGGTACCCAGCGGCCAGCACAGTTCCGAGAGCGGCGATCACCATGTACACCCTGAACAACTCTTCGCTAAGCGCCGGAGCGGGCTGATAGGCCGCAAGAATGGCCGGGAACTCACCCCAGAATCCGGCGAGGCCTGGAAGACCCAAAGAAGCCATCGTGGCGAACCCAAGAATCCAGCCCATACGAGGGGCAGCCTTGAGGAGGCCACCAAGCCTGGCAATTTCGAGAGTGTGATAACGCTCCTTTACCGAACCAGCAACAAAGAACAAGATGCCGGTGATGAGGCCATGAGCGACCATGCCGAACACAGCGGCGTTGATACCGAGGGTAGTGAGCGTCGAGATGCCCAACATCACATAACCCATATGCGCCACTGAGGAAAAGGCGATCAGGCGTTTCATGTCGGTCTGGGCCAAACAGCCAAGAGCACCGTAGATGATGCCGATGACCGCTAACAGGCCGATCCAGGGGGCCCATTGTTCGGCGGCGCGAGGCAAGATCGGGAGGGCGATACGAATGAACCCGTAGGTTCCCAGCTTCAGAAGGACCGCCGCCAAAATGACCGACCCGACCGTGGGGGCCTGGGTATGGGCATCTGGCAACCAAGTGTGGAAGGGAAACATCGGCACCTTGATGCCAAAGCCCATGAACATTCCACCGAAAATTACTACCGCGGTGGTGAGGCTAAGCCCAGCTCCGGCCCACTGAGACAATGCCCTCATATCGAAGGTGTTCAGAGCTGTTCCACTGGGATCTTCGGCTACGAAGAACAAAGCCAGGAAGCTGAGAATCATCAGCGCCGAGCCGAACAGCGTAAACAAGAAGAACTTGAGCGACGCGTACTTGCGTTCGGGCCCGCCCCAGACACCGATCATGAAGTACATCGGCAGCAGCACGATCTCGAAGAACACGAAGAACAAGATGAGGTCGTGAGAGACGAAGGTTCCGTTCATGCCGGTGGCGAGCACCAGAATGAGCATGAGGAACGCCTTAGGGTTCCCTGGCTCTGGGATGTGTTGCCAGCTGTAAACGATGCACAAAGGCACCACTACCAGCGACAAGATGAGCATCGGTAGCGACAAGCCATCGACGCCCACGATGAACCGACTGTTGATGACATCGATCCAGCTCTTATCGACGAGGAACTGAAGCTCGCTCGTGTTGTCATAGTCGAACTGGACAAGGATGTATATCCCGGCTGCCAGCGCGCCTAACGATGAGACAAGGGCGATGAGTTTGTGGGTCTCCTCCTCTTTGCTTGGCACGGCCAACATGACCAGTGCCCCCAAGAGGGGGAGGAAAACCACCAGGCTCACGGCCCAAGCGTCGAATCCCGTTGCTTGCATCGAGCAGTACTCCCTAGATGACGATCACGAAAATGATAGCCAGAACACCAACGGCACCGAAAAGTAGTGCGCCGTAGTCCTGAACCTTGCCGGACTGGATCACACGGAGACTTTCGCCAGAAGCGTTGGCCGCCGTGCCTGTTGCGTTGACCGTGCCGTCGACGACGGCTTGGTCGATATATCGGTATACGAACTGGCCACCGTCGCGTGCGCCTTCGCCCACGGAGTCAACAACCTTGTCGATGACGTTCTGGTTGAACCAGTAAGTGGCCTTAGCGATTGGCCACTTAATGCTGGCGACAATGATGTCGTTGTACAGATAGTCGAGGTAGTACTTGTTCTCGAAGAAAGTGCGACCAGCGCGAGCGTACTTGTTGCGCTCGGACAACCCCTGCGGGCCCATGCCCTTCCAAAAGTAGAGGTAGGTAACACCGATTCCGGACAAGGCGAGGCCTAAGCCGATCAGAGCCATTGCCAACGATGGCGCAGCCACCGTGAGCCCGAGTGGCGCGAGGAAGTTGACCGGTTCGGCGTAGGTTTCGATTCGGTGAGCGATGCCACCGAGCCCGATCGCGTCGGCGGCCGGGCTTGGCAGGTTGGCCAACCCACCCAAGACCGCTCCACCGGCGAGGATCACAAGAGGAACAGTTATGGCCTTAGGCGATTCGTGCGGAGTGCCGTGGCCTCGGTACTCGCCAAAGAACGTGTAGTAGATGACCCTGGTCATGTAGGCCGCGGTCAATGCGGCAACTGCCGCGCCAAAGAACAGCATGAGCGGGTAACCACTCTGCTGGCCAGTCCAGGCGCCAATAAGAATCTCGTCTTTCGACCAGAACCCGGCCAGCGGAAAGATGCCAGCGAGCGCCAAAGACGCAATGGCGAACGTCCAGAACGTGACGGGCATATGTTTTTTGAGTCCGCCCATCTTGCGCATATCGAACGTGTGGTGCGATGCGTGGCTAACCGAACCGGCACCAAGGAACAAACAGGCTTTGAACAAGGCGTGGGTGAACAGATGGAACACCGCCGCTGTCCAAGCCCCGACCCCAAGAGCCATGACCATGTACCCAAGTTGAGACACCGTCGAGTAGGCGAGAACCTTCTTGATGTCCCACTGGAAGAACGCCAAGCCGGCCGCCATTAGCGCCGTGAATCCGCCGATGAAGGACAACAGGTTGATCGACGAGGTGTTGATAGCGAAGCCCTCGTAGAACACGGGGTACAGACGAGCAATCATGTAAACGCCGGCAACGACCATGGTGGCGGCGTGTATAAGAGCCGACACCGGTGTGGGGCCAGCCATGGCGTCGGGCAGCCAGGTGTGTAGCGGAAACTGGCCCGATTTCGACATGACCGCAGCGATAAGCGAGAGCGACGCCATCAGCAGAACCAGGTGGCTAATCTCGCCGCGAGCCACCATGTCGTTGATCTGGAAGATATCGAACGTGCCTGCTCCGAAGAACAAGATGATCATGCCAACTAGGAGACCAATGTCGCCGACACGGTTGGTGAGGAATGCCTTTAGCGCCGCGCTGCTGTTTGCGCTGTCTTCCCACCAGTGACCAATTAGTGCAAACGAACACAGTCCCACAAGTTCCCAGCCGACGATCATCTGCAAAATGCTTGACGACAGAACAAAGAACAACATCGACGCGGTGAACAAGCTCAAGAACGCGTAGTAATGCACGTAACGAACGTCGCCGCGGACGTACTCAGTCGAATAAATGTGCACCAGCAACGAAACTGTCGAAACGACTACCAGCAACAACGCCGCTAGACCATCGACGTAGGTGCCCACGCTGTGCTCGACGCCGCCACTCTGGAACCACGTAATCTGGGAGATGACAGGTTCGGCGATTGGGGCGGGAGCTCCTTCGCCTGCTTCGGTGCCGAGAAGCACCCCGGCGCCGGTGCCGCTACTGCCAACGACCACCACGAGGCTCTCTTCGTAACTAGAGCCACCACCAGATAGCGCGTCTTCGGATCGGTCGATCCACTGTGCGCCAAGCACAAGAGACAACACCCAGACGACACCGACGACGCCGATGCCAATCCAGTGAACGGCATCGCCACCTTTGAATCGTTTACCGAACAGCAAGATGAACACGAACGACAAGGCCGGTAACAGCGGAATGAGATAGGCGTTTTCGAGCATCGTCGTCAGCCCTTCATCAGATCGAGATCGTCAACATCGATGTTGGAACGGTTGCGGTAGATCAACAGAACAATGGCCAAACCAACAGCGACTTCTGCGGCCGCCACGGCGATGATGAAAAGGGCGAACACTTGGCCGCTGACGGTGCCATGCAAGACACCGAACGTGAGCAGGTTGATGTTGACAGCGTTGAGCATCAACTCGATCGACATCAGGACCATGACCGCATTGCGGCGAGCCAAGACGCCATAGACGCCCGTACAAAACAGGAATGCGCTGAGCAGTAAGAACTGGTTGACGAGCACTGCGTTAGTCCTTTCTCACCAGAACGATGGCGCCGATGAGCGCAGCCAAGAGCAGCACCGATACGGCCTCGAACGGAACAAGATAGGTGCTGAAGATGGAGTCGCCGACATCGGCGGTGTCGAACACGATGGGGTCGTTAGGAAGCTGGTCTGAGCCAAAGAAGTCGAGTACAACGTAGGTGAGCACGCCAGCCAACATCACGGCCACACCAAGACCGATAGGCCAGTGATCGCCGGTCAGCCTAGAATCGCCGGTAGTGGGGGCTCGGGTGAGCATGACGCCGAACAAGAACAACACCATAACGGCGCCGATGTACACCAAGAATTGGGTCGTTGCCACAAACTCAGCGACGAGCAAAATGTAGATGGCAGCCAGGCTGGCCAGAACTGCTACCAGGTACAAGGCCGCGTGCACAACGTTTTGGGTCGTGACCATTCGGACAGCACTGATGCACGCAATCGCGGCGATAATGCCGAAAGCTATGTTCTGAGCAACCAAGACGGACAACATCAGCGAGGAACCTTAAGAACCTTCTGCTGCGAACCGCTTTCGTACTCTTCGAAGTCTGGAACGGTTTCGTGCCACTCGACGAGGCGAGTCTTGTCGTGGAGCAGATCAGCTATGCGAGGTTCGGAGTATTCGTACTCTGGGGACCAGAACAACGCCTCGAACGGGCAAACCTCGACACAAATGCCGCAGTACATACACAGCGCGTAGTCGATGTCGAAGCGGTCGAGTTTGTTGACGTTTCTGGCCTTGCCGCCGGCACGCCGTGGCGGCGCTTTGACCTTGTGGCCCTCGATGTAGATACACCAATCGGGGCAGCTACGACTGCACAGCATGCAAGCGGTGCAGTTGTCTTCGACGAGCGAGATAACGCCACGGGCCCGATCGGTAGGTGTTTCCTTTTCGTGGGGATACTGAACCGTCACCGCTCCCTTGGATGGCTGCGGGATTGGCCTCTTAAGGCCTCCGGGGAACATCGTGCGCATGGCTGTGCGAGCCGTGACGCCAAGGCCCTTGATGTATGGAGCGAGTATCGACATTAGAAGGCCACCTTGAATATGCCGGTCACCACAATGTTGAGCAGTGACAACGGGATTAGGACTTTCCAGGCGAACTTCTGCAATTGGTCCTCACGCAGACGTGGGTAGGTGAACCGCACCCAGAAGATTACGAACGTCAGGAGCAGGATCTTCGCGAGCATTACACCTGGGCCAACGATGTTGAGCCAATTTGCAGTGGGGTCAACAAACGGAAGCGACCAACCGCCAAGGAAGATCACCGACGATATAGCCGCGAAAGCAAACGCGGTGCCGAACTCGGCCATGAAGAACAACAAGAACCGGAAACCGGTGTACTCGATATGGAAACCACCAACCAGCTCGGTTTCGGCCACAGGCATGTCGAACGGTGTTTGGGTTAGCTCGGCTTGAGCCGCAATCATGAAGATCAGGAAGCCGATGAACTGGGTGAAGACGAACGGCATACCAGAGCCAAGACCGAAGATCTCCCAGTTGGCTTGAGCTTCGACGATGCCCTGAAGCGACAGTGTCTCGGCCTGGATAACAACGCCGACCACGGCCAGAACGAGCGGAAGCTCGTAAGCAATCAACTGGCCAGCGGCCCGGAGTCC
>JAADHX010000223.1:3225-6610 GCA_013151655.1 Actinomycetota bacterium | reverse complement strand
CTGTGTGTCCTTTATGTTCGGCGCTAGTGCCCTGTACCACCGGGTCAACTGGTCGCCCAAGGTCGAGCCATCGATGATGCAGGTCGACAAGACTGGCATCTACCTGATGATCGCCGGAACGTTCACGCCGGTAGTCAGCGTTGGCATATCGGGCCGGTTCTCCGACGCACTGCTGGCGATCGTGTGGGTTCTTACGGCCATCCTGATCGCGAACCTGTGGATGCCGTGGACTCCTCCATACGGGCTAATCACCGCGAGCTATATAGGGGTGGGCTGGCTCGGGCTGCTTGCTGTACCAGGAATGTGGACCCAGGTCGGACCTACGTTCACGTTCATGATTCTTGGCGGAGGTCTGCTGTTTACGATCGGTGGGATCCTGTTGGCGCTGCGCAAACCAAGGTTGTGGCCCACAACATTTGGTTACCACGAACTTTGGCATGTGCTCGTTATCGCGGGTGCCAGCATCCACTTCGTGGCCCTCATCATCTACGTTTTCTAGAGGCGTAATGGTCGACGATTCTGGGCCATCGGAAACCGAGCGCTACCTAGAGCGAACAGTCGACGGTCGGATGATCGGGGTGATCAAGTCCCATATTGGGCCAGCGTGTTCATCGGTGATCGATGTTGCCTGCGGGTCTGGTCTGTACGGTGAGGCTTTGGCCGAGGTCGCCGATCGTGTTGTTGGCATCGACTATGACTCCGCTCTTGTGGCGGCGGCCGCGAACACAGGGGTCTATGACCAAACCATCCAGATGGAGGTTCAGGCTCTCATCGGCCATGAGGAACAGTTCGAGGCCGTATTTTGTTCGGAGTTTCTCGAGCACGTACCAAACAACAAGTTCGCCGCGGTTATCGCAGCCATCGAATCGGTGGCAGTCGGCCGAGTCGTGCTGACCGTGCCGAACCCGCGGTCTCCGCACTTCAAACACGACCCAACCCACATCCTCAAGTACCGAGTACGGCCTCTACTGCGGTTGCTGAACCAGAGCGATCGGTTTGACTATCGACTCATGGCACTCGGATTCGCCGACGAATGGCGCTCCAACCCGATTGTCAGGACGCTTCAACCCGTCGCAAAGCGAGCGGCGGTGTTTTCGCCGACCGTGTTGTTCGTTGGCAAGAGGCGGTCTAGCTGAGCTAGATTCGGCCGCCGCTATGACCAGTCCAACTACCAGCGACCTGTGGGATCTCGACATCACCGTTGTGGTTCCTACGCGCAACGAGGTAGATAACGTCGGCCCGCTACTCGCCAGAATCGAGGCCCTCGGGGTCGGGCGAGTGCTCGTGGTCGACGACTCCGACGATGGCACGGCTTCGGCGGTGGAACGAATTGCGCTTGGCGTCGACACAAAAACCGAGGTCATGCATCGGCCTCCTGGCGAACGCGCAGGTGGACTCGCCGGCGCCGTAGTGGCGGGTTTCGAGCGCTCGGCCTCGCCATGGTGTTGTGTGCTTGACGGCGATCTACAACATCCACCGGAGATCATTCCCGAGCTGGCCAAACATGCTGCCAAAACGGGCGCCGATCTCGTGGTCGCGACTCGGCACAATTGGGATTCCATCAACGAAGGGCTGACGTGGTGGAGGCGCTGGTTGTCTTGGGCCGCTGGTCGGGCCGCGTTCAGGCTCCTTCCTGCTGAGCTGGCCAAGGTAAGCGACCCCCTTAGCGGTTTCGATTCGTACCGATGTTCTGGACTTCGACAAGCTTCACGCCGACGGCTTCAAGATCTTGATGGAGATTGTGGCCACCCACCCAGACCTGCGGATCGGCGAAGTGTCTTTCCATTTCGCCCATCGCGTCAATGGTCAGAGCAAGGGCTCGATCGGCGAGGGAGTCCGCTATCTACGACATCTGAGGTCGCTGCGGCGGCGGGTCAGATCGTGTAACTAGGGTACGAACTCACCGGCCATCACCAGAGCCACGAGGCCCACAGCACCAATCCAGCTGACGATCGCGACCCGTCGCTTCCAGCCCCGTTGCATGACCAACGCAGCCGCCACCGCTAGCTGGGGCATGTCGTAGGCGTAGCGCTCGAGCGAATTCCAATTCTCGACGGCAGTCGTCAGTACCAAGACCGCGGTGGCGTGGGCCGCCCATGGAAGCGGCAGCTTTCGCCATGCCACCAAGGCAAGGCCAAACAGGAGCACGACGGTACCGAGGTGTAGGCCATCGAGGACGTTTCGACCAGCAAGATCGATGACACCGGTTGTGACCCGTGAGATCGGGTTGACCCATTGGCCCCGCAGAGGTCCTTGAACGTCGGACCACGCGGTCAACCCGCGGCCGTGTTGCAGTGAGATCAACGACATCGTGATGACGCCACTCAAGGGGGCTGCGAGCGATAACCACGGCAACGGTCGGTTCGGTCGCTCGCTGATTAGCACGATCGCGATAGGGACAACTAGGAGTAGTCCGGTAGGTCTGGCCAGGCTGGCGATCGCCGACCACGTTGCAACGTGGGCCCAGTTGACTGCGTTGGTGTCCAGACCTCGTCGTGTGTTGGTACTGGATGTCGCAGTTGGTGTCAGGCTTATCAGGGTGGCCGATGTGGCCAGCAGAGTGATTCCTGTCGGGTAGGCCATGATGAGCGAGATCGAAGCTGGCCACAGAACTACCGACCACTGAGTGAGCCGCATCGCTTCGGCGCTTCCGGTTGCGGTTCGGGCAAGCATCGCGACCCGGCGCAGACCCAGGTACGCCGACATCCAAGCGATCAGCAACATCGAGACCCCGAGTGACCAGGGCGCCAGTAAGTCGACGATCGCGCCGAGAGTAGGGAACAGGGCAAAGAAGCGGATGGCTTCGTCGGCGATCGAGCCATAACCCGACTGCGCAATGCTGTGGTACCAAGCACCGTCCCACTGACCAAGCTCGTCGAAGAATCCATCGACGTTGGCCACAGTTCGACCAAGGATCCAGCCCGCGAACGCGAGAACGAACAGCGCAGCCATTTGGCGCCGCGACGTAACCGCAGATCTGCTCACAGTTGCGGTATCACCGACAGGCGCGCCGGTTCGAATACGTTCTCGTCTGGCGCGACGATTGTCTGGCCAGGGCCGAGTCGAACCGATAGCTCGGTTTCGAGTTGCTCACACTGCACGCCAAACGTGCGGTACCCGCCCCTCGAGACCAGCCACACGTGGCCGCCGGTGTCGGACACTCGTTGAGCAAGTTGTTCGGCGATTCGACCGGGATCGGCGGCTGTGTTGCGCTGTTCGTAGTCGGTCCAATCGACCTGAGCGGCTGGGGCAAGGGTTGGATACGCGAGTACGTCAATGTCGGGTGCGGCTCTTACCAGCGAGGGTCCTAGTTGGTCTGGGCACACGACAACCACATCGTTGGGGCCTGCTGCCGCCAACGCGACCGCGAATTCATCGGCTTGGG
>JAADHX010000223.1:0-3216 GCA_013151655.1 Actinomycetota bacterium | reverse complement strand
GAGGCCAGCTACTACCAAACCGAGGACCGCGACGCTCGCGGTGAGAGCCACCATGAGGCCGCCTGGCCGAAACGAACCAAGTCCTAAGGCAACGAGGATCACAACGAAGCCCAAAATACCGGCGGCATATCGCGACGCGAAACCGCCTCTGGTGACGAACACCACCACTGCGCCGAGCACGAGGCTTGCGCCGGTGAGCCAGATCCATTGCCTGCTATGTCTGGCGATGCGAAGGTCGAGGCTGAGCTTCCAAGGGCCTGGCGCTCCGACGCTGGTTGAGCCAACGACCGCGAGCGACAACAGCAGCGCCGACAGTAGAACGGCAAGGTTCTGTTCGCGTCCTCCGCCAAGGTCGGCGATTACTGACAAAGCAATCGAAGGAGGGCTTGGGGTTGTAGCCCATGGAGTTCCGGTGTGTTGGAGTTGGTGAAGCAGAACTGGCACCCATGGCCCAAACAACAAACCACCAGCTGCCATCGACAATGCAACCGGTCGCATCGCGATCTTGCCGCGCTTCCAGAGCCAGGCTGCGAGCAAAAAACCAGCCGCCAGCACGAACATCGCCCAGTAATGGGTCAACAACAACGCCCCGCTAGAGGCCGCCACCGCGACCACTCTGGCTGGCGTTCTCTGTTGGGCGAGCCGATCGGCGGCTAACCACAGGCCGAGCGTCAACAACGTGAAGAGCGCGTACATGCGCGCTTCGGTCGCGTACCTGATGGCAAAGGGGTTGGTGGCCAGCACGACGACGGCCAATATCGCAACCAGGCGTGAATGTCTCTTGGTGGCGATGACCCACACCAAGCCAATGGCGCCAACCGAAAAAGCTCCCGACATGGCGCGCACAGCCACTTCGCCGGTGCCGAATACGTTCGTCCAGCCGATCAGCAGCACGTAGTAGAGCGGCGGATGCCCGTCAGTTCTTAGCTGGCTGGCGAGCTGGCCCACCCCACCATCGATGATCGCCAGCGTCTGGGCTTCGTCGAGCCAGAGCGGCCCTGGTGCAGCGAACCGCATGACAACGCCAGCGGCCACAGCCAGAAACGCGGCGGCGATCACGAATGGTGGTAGTCGTATTGTCTCACGGGCTGGCTCAGACACGAGAGATGACGTTAGTATCTCCTGCCGGTTCGGCTAAGCCGCGGCTGCATTCGTATTCAGCATCGAAACCAACTTCAGGGTTACAATGACCAGCGATCCCCAACATGTGGTGATAATCGGTGCTGGCCCCGCGGGCCTAACTGCGGCCCTAGAACTCTGCGAGCGGGGCGTCTCGACAACCGTGCTCGAAGCCGACGACGTCGTCGGTGGCATCTCGCGCACGGTGCACCGCGACGATTGGCATTTCGATATTGGTGGCCACCGGTTCTTCACCAAGGTCTCCGAAGTCGAGAAACGTTGGTGGCAGATCCTCGGTGCCGACGACTTCTTGCTGCGGCCACGGCTGAGCCGTATCCGTTACAATGGGAAGTTCTTCGACTATCCGCTCAAGGCCATGAATGCGCTGCGGGGTCTCGGTGTCATCGAGGCATCTCGGTGTGTTGGCTCCTATGCGTGGGCGCGGGTGCGTCCGCCCAAGGATCAAACCAATTTCGAGGGTTGGGTGAGCGCCCGGTTTGGGCGGCGCCTGTACGGGATTTTCTTCCGCACCTACACCGAGAAGGTGTGGGGTGTTCCTGGCGACGAACTTGCTGCCGACTGGGCCGCCCAGCGCATCAAGAACCTCTCGTTGGGTCGGGCCATCATCGATTCCATACGACCGCGACGTAACCGAAAGGATGTCGCCAGTCTCATCGAGGAGTTTCACTACCCCCGTTTGGGCCCCGGCATGATGTGGGAGCGGGCCCACGCCCAGGTACAGGATCTTGGCGGCGACGTTGTTCTCGAAGCACCGGTGGTGAGCTTGCGGCACCACGACGGTCTGGTCACCGAAATCGTCTACAGCCGCGACGGGGCCCACGCCGTTGGCTGCACGGCCGTGGTTTCATCGATGCCAATCGGCGAACTCGTGCTTGCCATGGACCCACCAGCGCCGGCGCCGGTTGTCGACGCAGCGAAGGGTCTGCGCCATCGCGATTTCCTAACCGTGGCCTTGGTTGTACCAGCCGACGTTGGTTTCCCCGACAACTGGATCTACATCCATGAGGCTGGTGTGCGGGTTGGACGCATCCAGAACTTCGGCCAATGGTCACCCGAAATGGTGGCCCCTGGAACCACCTGCCTTGGGCTCGAGTACTTCGTTTCGATTGGCGACGATCTTTGGGAAATGGCCGATGACGATCTTGTGGCGTTGGCCACCGACGAGCTCGCGTCGCTCGGCCTGGTAGATCGCGACCTGATCGGGCAGGGTTACGTCGTTCGCATGCCCAAGGCGTACCCGGTTTACGACGCTTTCTATGAGTCCCACGTCGACGTGCTGCGCGAGTGGTTGGGCGTTCACGCTTCCAACGTTGCACCGGTTGGACGCAACGGCATGCACAAGTACAACAACCAGGATCACTCAATGCTCACAGCCGTGTACGCCGTTGAGAATCTGATCGATGGCGCCAACCACGACGTGTGGGCTGTAAACGTCGACGAGGACTATCACGAAGAGGATCTAAGCCGAAGTGGCGGTGCGAACCGATCCGGCACCGGCAGACTCGCACCATTGTTGCCGGCATCGAGCACCTAGCAGGCCATGCGCATCCAGGTCGCGACCTGGCGCGATATCGATGACGAAGCTGCTGGCGGTTCGGAGCTACACCTCGACCGTGTGACCGCCGAATGGGCGCGGATGGGTCACGATGTTTCGATTCGTTCTGTTGCTGTGCGCCAGACAGGTGGCGATGCCCGATCTGAGATGATCCGGCCTGAGGTGATCCGGCCTGAGGCGAATCTATCTAAGGCGATTGTGCCAAAAGTGAGTGTGACTGAGTCGTTCGACGATGGATCTGTGCGTCGAGTGAGGCGGGGTGGTCGCTTTTCTGGTGTCCCGAGAACCGTTGCGGCGGCCGCGACTCGCCGCGATGGGCGGTTCGACTTGGCTGTCGACGTGTGGAACGGAGTGCCATTCCTGTCGCCGCTGTGGGCCAGACGTCGCCTGGTGCTGCTACATCATCTGCACAGCGAACTGTGGCCGGCAACATTTGGGCGGGTGGCTGGTTCTGTCGGTAAGTTTGCGGAACGCTCGGTGTTTCCACACCTGTATCGCCGAACACCGATAGCGACCCTTTC
>JAADHX010000224.1 GCA_013151655.1 Actinomycetota bacterium | reverse complement strand
GAGTTCTGGGTATTTGTCGTAGTCGGTGGGCTTGCCCAAATCGTGGCTACCGTTGCCCTCCTTCGCTCATTTCAATTGCGCGACTTCGCCATCGGCGCGGTTTATAGCAAGACCGAAGTCATTCAGGTCGCCGTCGTGTCTGCGGTCTGGTTAGACGAACCGATTGCGGGGCCTGCCTGGATCGGAGTATTGGCCTGCCTGGGAGGGGTCGTTTGGCTGGCAGCTCCGGGCCAAGTCGGCGACCTCGCACGCAACTTTGGCGACCCGGCCGCCTGGATGGGCGTAGTCGCCGGTGGTCTCTTCGCGGTGGCCGCCGTTGGGATCCGTGGTGCCTCCACTGCCCTTGATGATGCCGACCCAGTGTGGTTCAGGGCATTGGTCACGCTCACCATCATGTTGGCTCTGCAAACTGCGCTGAACGCGATGCAGTTGGCATGGACCGATCGCGGCCAGCTAACCGCTGTCATCCACCATTGGCGCAAGGCGCTTCCGGTCGGGGTGCTTTCGCTTCTCGGCTCGTTCGCCTGGGCAACAGCGGTAACTCTCACCAGTGCCGCGAGCGTGCGCACGCTTGGCCAAGTCGAACTGGTGATGGCCTTCGGAATCTCAGCATGGTGGCTTGGCGAGCAACACCACAAGAGCGAGTACGTAGCTAGCGCCGTGGTTCTTCTTGGCGTGGGAATCGTCGTAGCTGTCGGCTAGCTGGCGACGATACGAAGCCGCCTAGATTGTCTTAGCGGAAAGAAGACCGAGCTACAGCGGGTTTCGCTGTTGGTGCGGTCTATTCCACTAGATTTGCCACTAGATTTTGTCGTGTTGCAGACCTCCTCCCTTCCTTCCCGTTCGGTCAGAATCGTCACTGGCGTTAAGCGCCGGTGGTGGTTAGCGGCCATAGCGCTCGTTGCCGCGGGCTGCGGCACTGGCGCGCAAGCGATCGACGAGGGCCAATATGCTGGCGTCGAACTCGACGTGCCGCTCGTGAAGCCGGCCATTATTCTCCAGGACACCGATGGCAACGAGTACGACCTTCGAGCCGAAACCGAAGGCAAGCTCACCCTGCTCTACTTCGGATACACGAACTGCCCAGATATCTGCCCCGTGCACTTGGCCCAACTCCAGACAGTGTTGGCCCGCCCAGAGATGCCCCCAGATGTCGACGTGGTGTTCGTTACTGTCGACCCCGACCGAGACGACCCCGACTCGATCAGGCGATTCCTCGACAACTTCGATGACGACTTCGTCGGATTGACAGGCACGCTCGAGCAGATACAAGACGCCCAGCGAGCGTTCAATGTGCCCGTCGCCCAACAAGAAGGCGACGGCGACGACTACACGTTCGGCCATGCCGGTCAGGTATTCGCTTTCGCCCCTGATGGTGTCGCCTACACCGTGTACCCCCAAGGAACCCGCCAGACGCACTGGGTCAGAGACCTTCCCATACTGAGCGAAATTGGGGCAGGAGACGGCTGATGCGGTTCTGGTGCTCGACCATCGAAGAACCATGGACCTGGCAGTTCAGGGCCTACCCAGGCATCTGGGCTGTTGTCCTTTTGATGTCGCTTCCGTACCTCATAGCCGTCAAACGACGTAGAGATCGAGGCGCCGAAGACCCAGACCAGGCCCGCCGCACCCGGTTCTACATCGCTGGTGTTCTGGCCTTCTGGATTGCGACCGACTGGCCTCTCGGGTTGCTCGGAGCGAGCTACCTCGCTAGCGCCCACATGGCGCAGTTCATGATCTACACCATGGTTGCCGCCCCGCTGATGCTGCTCGGTATCCCCGAATGGATGGCTAGGCAGATGTTGGGCAAGCTCCGCATCTATCGCCTGGTCACCAGAGTCTCGAAACCACTGTTTGCAGGTTTGGTGTTCAACGGTTTGCTGTTGTTCACTCACGCCCCCTGGACCGTCGACGCTCTACGCTCGAACCAGTGGGGATCGTTTGCCATGGACATGGTGTGGTTAGCGATGGGCTTCTTACTGTGGGCGCCCATTGTTTCGCCGCTGCCAGAGATGACAAGCGCGGCTCCACCAGCCAAGGTGGTTTACGTCTTCTTGGCCGCAGGCGTGGTTCCTATGGTCCCAGCCGGATTCTTGACCTTTGCTCCGTTCCCGCTGTACTCGACCTATGAACTTGCCCCCCGTTTCTACGGGCTTGCCGCCACCACCGACCAACAGATCGCCGGACTCATCATGAAGATCGGTGGGATTCCCGTCGTCTGGGGCACGATGTTGGCGTTGATGGTCGTGTGGATGAGGCCAGCCGAATTTTCGGCGGGTTCAGTGGTCTTCACCGGCGAACCCGCAACTGAGGAAGGGCCGGTCGCGGGGCCAACAACCACCGAGGTGTCGTCCACCTAAGGTTGCGACAACTGAGCCATGGTTCATCGGTGGGATCTGTTGTCAATCACACGTGTCATCGACTCATTGATCGGCGAAGACGTCCGATTGATAGAACATGGTCCGACGTCGGCGCGTGATTTTCGCATGCAAAGAGTGTGATGAAGCCCTCGTATGGCCCACCGAACAGTGGGAGTTAGACGACCCCGGTGGCGGATGTCTCTACACCGTTGCCGACGGATTCCACCGACCAGGTTCTGATGCTCTGGGTCGAGCGACTGTGCAGCTCCACCCCGATCGGATGTGGCGCCTCACTGTCGACCCTTCCGGGCGCGCCCGCTGCACCAAGGGACATCCGGTAGGTGAGGCCACCACCGGTCAGAACCCGCCACCGTGGTACATCGCTCTGTGGACCGAAAAGATCACCAGCCGCGACATGCGCGGCCGCCTCTAGTTCAACTCCACCCCACCTCTCTGCTTTGGGTGGGGTTTGTGGACTGTGATCCAGGTCAGGCTGCTTGAGACAAGGCCCACATTGTTGCGGCGATCAGTACGGCGGCGGCGAAGGCGATCGCCAGAATGGTCGCGAACTGATCGTAGAACCTGAATGTTTTGCGCCGACGCGCTCGTCCGAACACCTAACTAGTTTGGCGCATGAACGAGCAATGGCAACTTCACGACCGTCTATTTGGCAACATCGCTCAACCTCGCCAGCGAACTGCCGACCCATAACCCAACGGCGAACACAACAATCTGACCCGCCAGGTGTCTCCAGCGAGTCGTGATGTCCGGGTGGACGAATTCCCTCCTCCGAAGTCTGGATATGTGTTCACCGGCATCGACCCCCGTTCCCCCGGCGGGGGTCGATGCGCGTTCT
>JAADHX010000074.1 GCA_013151655.1 Actinomycetota bacterium | reverse complement strand
TTCTTGCTGTCGGGCATTGAGTACGAGGATCCCAGGGTTGCATATTTGAGCGAGCGCAACATCCCGTTCGTTTGTTTTGGGCGTGTCGACGACCCGACCGTGCAATGGGTCGACGTAGACGGCGCCGCCGGAATCCGCGCCGCGGTTACCCACGTGTACCAGCAGGGCCACGAACGGCTGGCGTTCGTCGGCTGGCCCAAGGGTTCGGCAGCCGGCGATGACCGTTTCGCTGGCTTCACCACAGAAGTCGAAAGCCTTGAGATGAGGTCATACGGACTTGTCCGCGTCGTCAACGACTTCGACGCGGCCCGCAAATCTGTGGCCGACTTGATGAGACAGTCCGACCCCACCGCCATCGTCTGTGTCTCGGACACACTCGCTCTCGGCGTCATGGCTGGCCTCCGCGACCTTGGCATGGTCGCTGGTCGCGATGTCGCCGTAACCGGGTTCGATGACATCCCGGCGGCGTCGCTGACCGCACCGGGCCTCACTTCGTTGCGCCAGCCGATGAACACCGTGGGCACCCTGCTCGTTGAACGGCTCGTAGCGCGACTGCTCGGCGAGAACCCGCCGAGCTCGATGCTCGTTGAGGCCGATCTGATCGTCAGAGAATCAACCGCCGGCACTGTGCCGGACAAACAGGAGGAAAACCCGTGAAGAAATACTGGATACGCATATCAGCGTTGCTGATCGTGTTCGCTCTCGTTGCTGCTGCGTGCGGCAGCGACGACGACGAAACAACTACCCCGCCACCCACCACTGAAGACACGAGCAGCAGTCAACCCGAGGACTCTCCCGCCGTCGACTCCGAGGAACCTTCCGTTGTCGACGCCGGTGAAGTCGACCTGACGGGCGCCGAGCTCACGCTGTGGGGTTGGGCCTCCTCTGAGGCCGAGGACACTCAACTGACAGCACTCGTTGCACAGTTCAACGCCGACACCGGTGCCAATGCATCGTTTGAGACTCAGCCTGAGTATGACGCTGCCCTCCAGGCATCGTTGGTTGCAGGCGACCCGCCCGACATTTTCTACGTGGACTCGTCCAAGTTGCCAGGCCTTGTCGACTCGAACGCGCTCGCACCGGTACCCGACGGCGTCTTGAGCGACCCCGACGACATTTACGGTTCGCTTCGCGACGTATTCACCGTCGACGGAACCTGGTACTGCCCGCCCAAGGACTTCTCGACGCTCGGTCTGATCTACGACCCCACGATCCTCGAAGCTGCCGGCATCGATGTGCCCACTACGTGGGCTGAACTGGCCGCAGCGGCCGAAGCCCTCACCACCGACGACCAGGTTGGGCTGAGCTTCGGCGCCGAGTATGCCCGCGCCGGGGCCTTCTTGTTCCAGGCAGGAACAGCGATGCTCACTGATGACGGCACTGCGGTCGCTCTGGATTCTGACGGAGCCCGAGAGGCCCTGCAGTATCTGGCCGACTTGTACGACGCCGGTTACATTAAGTCTCCCGGCGACATCGACACCGGCTGGGGCGGCGAAGCCTTCGCCTCTGGCGCAGCTGCGATGACCATCGAAGGTAACTGGATCGCCGGGTTCATGACGGATAACTTCCCCGAGCGTGAGTGGGCCGTAGCCGAACTACCTCAGGGCCCAGTTGGCCTTGGCACCTTCGCCTTTACCGTTTGCTACGGCGTCGCTGCAAGTGCAGACAACCCTGAACTTTCGTGGGCGTTCGTCGAATACCTCACTAACGCTTCAGGAGCGGCAGCGTGGACGTCGGGGTTCCAGGTCATGCCGGCCCGCGAGTCGGTCGCCGACGCCTGGCTGAGCGACAATCCTGACTTGGCAGCATTCGTCGACGGCGCCGCCTACGCCTCTCGCTTCCAGTTCCCAACGGGGGTCGCAGACATCATGGGCGTGTTCAACGACGCTTACGAGCGGCTGATCACCGGTGACATCACCGTCGACGACCTCATCGAAGAAGTCGTCGAAGCCGGAGACGATCTTCTGTAGGGCAAAGCGCATGCATGACTGATCGCACAACAGTACGGTCGGAGTGGAGAACGCCCTCCTCCTTCGCTCCGACCGTACTGGCGATCCAGGTACCCAAAGGGGGGTAGTTCGTGTCAACGGTAAAGAAGTCGACAATGGACCGGAGCTTGGGCGCCCGACTGACGCGGTTGCGCGTGGCTAGTCAGCCGACTCGGCCGTCGATATTCAAGAACGAAGGCCTGTGGGGCTGGATCTTCGTGTCGCCTGCGCTGATCGGTCTGTTCGTGTTCCTAGCGATACCGATCGCCATGTCGGTCCTGGTGAGCTTGCGCGACTGGAGCGGCATTACGCCGCCGTTCGAAAGCGACTTCGTGGGTCTTGACAACTACCGCGAACTTGTCATCGACGACGGAGTCCGCCGCAAGGACTTCGCCATTTCCCTACGGAACAACCTCTACTACGTTCTGGGCGTAGTCCCTGTGCAGACCTTCATCGCGTTGTCGCTCGCAGTGATACTCAACCAGAAGCGCCTCAAGGCCAAGAGTTTCTTCCGCACGGCGTTCTACTTCCCCTCGATCACCAGCTCGATAGCGGTGTCGTTGATCTTCTTGTTCATGTTTCAGACCCGTGGTGCAGTGAACGCCGTGCTTCCGATACGCGACATCAACTGGCTGGCAAACGCCAACGGAGTTATTCACAACCTTCTCGGCGTGGTGGGTGTGGACAGCGGGCCTGGCTGGATGAACGACACGGAGTTCATGAGCCTGTCGTTGTGGGAGTGGGCCAGCGGCCCGTCCATTGCCATGTTGTCCATCATGATCCTGGTCACGTGGACAACGGTGGGAACGTTCATGTTGATCTTCTTGGCGGCGCTGCAGAACATCCCCGTGTCGGTCGATGAGGCGGCCGAGCTTGACGGCGCCTCGTGGTGGCAACGATTCAGATGGGTGACAGTCCCAATGATGAAACCCACAATTGTGTTTGTCGTCACCCTTGGATTGATCGGCACCTGGCAGGTATTCGATCAGATATTCGCTATCAGCTTCGGCGGACCACAGAAAACTACGATGACACCGGCGTTCCTCACATACTTCCAAACATTCCAGAACGGTGAAGCCAGTCTGGGTGCCGCCATTGCAGTTCTGCTGTTCGTCATCATCATGGCGTTCACGCTCTTCCAGCGGTGGCTCATGCGAGACAAGGACCGCCTCTGATGAGCGACGCTGTCTCTCCCACCAACACTGTCTCCACCAACACTGTCTCGACCAACACT